>JACRGV010000095.1 GCA_016212215.1 Nitrospirota bacterium | reverse complement strand
CAGGAGACTATGAATATAATTTAAAGTTTTTGTGAAGAAATTATGAATGCTGTGATAGTGTAAACCTGCCAGGACGAGGCTATTTTAGGAACAAAGGTTGAAGAGTGCCATCGGTCATGTTCTGGAAATTTAAGTAGAAGGAAGCAGTTAGAATTATGGAATAGGTGAAAATGTCTTTGCAAACCTTTCAATATAGCGTCTTATATCCTCTGGCATCGAATCTTTAACCGTTGTCATTTGATGTGCTATACACGAATGTTCCATCAGAAGCCTCATCGTTGCCAGCATATAATCACGCTTAAAAGAACTCATTTTGTTGAGTTTTAAAAATTTATCCATGTAAAACAGTCGGGTTGCCCTATTAAGTTCATCCTTTAACTCGTTAATGGTCATACTTGCTGGTTTGACGATAGGTTCTATCAGATTATATTTGCTGTAATCTTTTATCTCAATGTATGGCTCAAGCTCCCTATATATCTCTGCATATGGCCATGGAGTAATAGCAAGAAAGAATGCCATGTCCGGGTTGTAATATTTTGCAAGCTCAACGGTGGTATTGATCGATTTTTTAGTATCTTCTGGCATTCCGAGAACAAACGATGTCTCAGAGATGATATCTTCCTTATTTATAAGGCTTATTGCTAACCTTGATTCTTCAACTTTTATGTCTTTTTTAAACCTATTGAGAGTTTCCTGGCTGGTAGATTCAACCCCTACATATATATGGGCGATACCTGCCTCCTTATATTTCCACAGGATATCCTGATCCCTTATGATATCCTCAACCCGTGTCTCCATGAGAAGCTCTACATCCATTCGTCGCTTCACAAGAAGGTCAAGTATCTTCTCCCATCTTATCCTATCAAAGGTTGGAGTCTCATCAGGCATCATAACCACATTAACACCGTATGTTTCATGAAGATATTCAATCTCTGAAACAAAATTCTCAGGAGACCTTGACCTCCATTTGCGGCTCCAGAAAAGCTGCTGAGAACAGAAGCTACATTGCTGGTTACATCCCCTTGAAGAACTGACAATTGCAAGAATGGAATTCTCTTTTGGTCTATAGGAATAAATTTCCCAGTCGACCAAATCCCATGCCGGGCGGAGGGCGTCAAGGTTCACTATGTATTCCCTCGAAGGGGTAGCAACAGCCCTGTCTTCAGCCAATAATGCAATACCCTTTACCTTTAATGCATCTCCACCAGAAAAATGACAATCAAGGAGTTCGGGAAGGGTCAACTCGCCCTCACCTCTTACGATGTAATCCACATTATTGTGATGCTTCTTGAGGATTTCTTCCCAGCAGAATGTAGGATGAACATTTCCAATGATAGTAACTATTGCAGGATTAATCTCCTTTGACAACCTGCATATCTCAAGGCAATCATTTATCGAGGCTGTGATTGCCGTTGTGGCAACCACATCAGGTTTATGGGTCTCTATTCTTTTAGTGATTTCCGTGTAATCATGAAAATAAGACATGGCATCATATAGATAAACATCATATCCGGCCTCTCTCAAAGAACTGGCTATATAAACAAATCCCAGATTGAGCCATGTCCCTGCTGACTCAACCACACCAGAGTGGTATGGGGGTGTTATTAACATTACCTTTTTCATTACTGCTCTTTACCTTTGGCCTTCTTGAGTCTCTGACTTTATATTTATTTCTGTAATTATCCAGTTGTTATTCTTATTATCTTTATTTTTCTGTAAAACATACTCCATCTCGTAGAGAAGATGAGACGGTGGAAGCACAATCTGATTGTTTTTTATACTTCTATAATCATATACCCATTTCTCTAAGGTCAAAACCTTTGCTGTTTGCCTTGAAATATCCACACTTTTATATTTAATATCCTTTAACTCTGCCTCCATGTATACGCCAGAATCGCTCCACGCAGCTATCCAGAAATAGAGTCTTCTTACAACGTCCTCTGAAGCTATATCTCTTAATAGCTCCAGATCGCCTGTCTTTGCAGCATCAATAAGCTTTCTATTATAACTCATAACTACATCTTTTATTATCGCAGTCTCTTTTGCCTTCTCTAATTGAGTGCAATTAGAGAAGATGATTAAAAATGTTATAAGAAGAGTTTTAATCAATCTTTTCATCTATCAACTCCTTCAATATTCTTCATCCACCTTTAATCATGTCAACTAAAAATAGGCCGTATGCAAAGACCGTATAGTAAAGGGTATGAAATAAATACTCATTATTGACACTATAAAACAGAGCACGAGCACCCATGCTGCTTTTCTGCCCCTCCATTTAAGGAATCGTCTTGAATGCAGATAAAGTCCGTATAAAAGCCATGTTATAAGTGACCATGTCTCTACAGGGTCCCATCCCCAGTATCTTCCCCATGCCTGATCTGCCCATATTGCACCTGCTACAATGGTGATACTCCAGAATATAAAACCAAAACCAACAAACTTGTAGCTGTATGCATCAAGGACCTCTAACGATGGGAACCTCCCGAAGAACTCTGTATCACCCTTCTTCTCTTTCAAGATATATAACACTGATGCGCCGAGTGCGATTATCAACGCCCCTACTGCCATGTGATTGAATGTCACATGAATGACAAGCCATATTCCTTTCAGAGATGGGGGCAGTCCTTTTATTCCTGGGTTCATAAATAACCCGATGGTCATCATCAGAAAGCTAAGAGGTACAACAGCAACGCCTGCTGGCCTCAGTTTCGTATATCTCCAGGTAACGACCAGAAACATTAGAATAACCACCCATGCATTGGAGGAAAGTATTTCGTATTTCATAAGATATGGGCCATGACCCGCAACCCTCCATCTCACACCAAGGGCTATAGAGTGAAACAATATCCCAATCAGTGTAAGCACCATTGCAGGCTTAATACCCCTTCTCTTCTGGAAAGAGACACTATAAGCAAAGAAGATGGTTGCAAATATGTAACATCCTACGGCTATCCAGTGCAGGATAACTTCGTATTTCAATATTGATAGATTATCCATCCATCTTTACTCCTAACTCAGTTCTTATGTTATTTACCTCTTCTTCAAATATTGCATGGTATCTCTTTGTTATACCGTTTATAGATATTATTGAATCCCCATGTCTTGTCAATCGTATAGTTTTATAAGGAAAGAAATAAATTATAACCATTCCAGTAATAGTAATTATAAATCCTGGATATGTTAGGTTTTTCCCGATATCTGTAGCAAATATCAGGCCGCTCCAGTCTTTAATCGCTACAAATTGTAAGATGTCCTCTTTGATTCTAACAGTCTGTCCTGGTATCAAAAGTCCTTTAAAAACCACTGTACCTTTTTTAGCGACAGAAAGATAGAGGATCGGTTTTGACGGATAGAACGATGGCTTTGTAATATCAGGATAAAACTTCATATCAAATATATATTCCGTGGTCGGGAAAGCAGATCCGCCGATGGCTGGCTTTCCAAGGCTGTCAGGCCTGTCCAGGAGGAAATGTGTCATAACCTCTTTACTGTTGGCCTTTTTAAGTAAGAACTGCAAGGCATAGCCATAATCAGAGGACTGATAGACCTTGACACCGTCGATATTAAAAGGACTGTTTATAGAGACGTTATGCTTTGTGCTTTTATTATTCCTGACGATAACAAGAGAGCTTTCGAGTGATTTTATATCCCCCGCATCCCAATAAGTATGGTGAAATCTGGAAAGATGGGTTTTAAAACCCGAGTCAAATGTCCTAACAAAAAGACCCATATTTTTAACAAGAAAATCTGCATCCCGCCCGGAAAAGACCTCCCCCTCCATAACCTGTACAAACCCTCTCTTCTGGAATGAAAAAGTCATAATGGCTGATACGATAATAAGGAATATTCCCGAATGAAACACCACGCTTCCCCATCTGCCAATGGAATTTTTTGCAAATACTATCTCTTGTTCACCTCCTGTTTCACCTTTATCTCCTTTATTTACTAAACGGTATCCTCTTCTTTTAAATACACTTTTTATTCGCTCTTCTACAGACTGTGAACCGTGAACTATGAACTGTGAGCCTTTATCTTTAAAATTCCTTTTAACCTGAAGATAGATGGAGCAACCCAGTGTTATGAGTACTAAAGAGATTAATATGAAGAACCACAACGAGGTATATACCCGGTTGAGCTGTAAGAACTCAATTAATGCAACTATATAAGGACTTCTCAGTCTCCACACCTCAAAATATGAAGGGCTTTTGTCTGCAATCTGAGGGATAAAAACACCAATCAGACAGGCTATAATTGTTATCAAGAGTAAAGAGATAACAGTTATAGGAGAGATGAGAAATTTCTTTATTTTCTGACGAATCCGTAGCAACAAAATTATAAAGTCATATACCCATTAATCCTACGGGTCAGCACCTGAGACAGAGCCACCATGACCGCCACAGTTTGTGGAACAGTTACTTTGTGCATAGCCTGTAGGGCTGCCGGCTTTTTTAAATCCTGTTATTCCAAGATAACTATTATTATAATCATATGGTGCTGGATCAGAATTATATCCGATAAGCCTTGACCTTTTTGATCCATGTGGAACTGCCACATGACAGTTAACACAGTAGGGGTTCCTGCTTGCCATTCCGGAATGAGCATTGTTTTTCCAGCTTCCATCGTATATCGGATGGCAGTTCTTGCAGAAAAGGTCTGTATTCTGCGCATCCGTGGTATTTAATCTCCAGAGAGTTGAACCATCGCTCTTTGTAGGCCAGTATTTACCTGTCCCCTTCAGCATATATTTATAGCTTGACCCATGGGGGCCTTTCGGGTCTGTGCTGGCCTCAGCATCTGTGCCATGACAGTCAGAACAGTACATGGTCTGATTGCCGACATTTGTTGTCCAGGGCGACGACATCTGAGAGGATGTCAATGCTTTTGGAGAGTAGGAGCCTGTCTGGCTGTTCAATGTCACCACT
>JACRGV010000094.1 GCA_016212215.1 Nitrospirota bacterium | reverse complement strand
GGACAAGCAACACCCTAACGGTTGTAAGGCAATGGGGTTTAAGAGTAAGGAAATCCCTTCACTGGTAGTCCTCAAGTCATCGGGTAAAGACTGCCTTTATTTCAAGAAAAAAGTGAAAATTGACAAATGATTTTATAATAGTCAATATTTAGCATGATTCACCCTTTCGACAAATCATCCATTGAAAATATTTCCGGTAATAGATTCATAGGCGGCAATACTGTTACCCTCCTCTATAAAGGGAGTGAATCATTTGAGTGCATATTCAGCAGTATTGAAAAGGCACAGGACTTTATTTCATTGCAATTTTATATCTTCCGCAATGATGAGACCGGAAGGGAGCTGGCCGGCCTTCTTAAAAAAAAGGTACAAGAAGGTATAAAAGTATTTATCCTGTATGACCATTTTGGTTCATTCTGGACACCTCAAGGTTTCTGGAAGGAGTTGGCAGGTGCAGGAATAAGGATAAGGGTCTCCAGGCCATTCGTATGGTCATCTCCCCTTCATTATCCCCACAGGGACCACAGGAAATTGATTATCATAGACGGGATTAAGGCATTTACCGGCGGGTTTAATATAGGAAATGAATATAGCGGCCTATATCTGAGAAAGAGAGGAAAGGCATGGCGGGACACAGGAATAATGCTTGAAGGCCAGGTTGCATCAGAGTTATTCAAGACGTTCCAGATGACATGGCAGGCAATGGGCGGGAGACACCTGATTCTCCAAAAGTTACTTCATAAACCTTTGCCGGAATTGTTTAAAGACACACTACCACTCCCCTCCTCAAACCCCTATGAAAGTAACGGCCTGCCTGTTATCCCCATCTTTGCATCATCTTCCAGGGGTAGAAGGAAATTGCGTAAGCTCCTGTATTACAGCATTCACAATGCAAAGGAGAGCATACTCCTCACTACCGCATATTTTATACCCAGCAGAAGGATGCTTGATTCTCTGGAAGAGGCAGTAAACCGCGGGGTTAATGTAAAATTACTCCTTGCAGGAAGGAGTGATGTCGCTGCTGCACATTATGCCGGCCGTTCATTCTATGAGAGGCTCTTAAACAGGGGTATAAAGATTTACAACTATCAGGGTGAGGTACTACATGCAAAGAGCTATGTATTCGATGGATGCTGGAGCATAGTAGGGTCCGCTAACTTAGACTTCCTCTCCCTACGGCGCAATGATGAGGGAAATGTTGGAATTCTGGATGAAGATTTCAGCAAAAGGATGAAGTGTGTATTTGAAGAGGATATAGAGAGTTCAATCGAAATAAAGGAAGAAACATGGAAAAAACGCCCGTTATCTGATCGTCTTAAAGAGAGGTTCTTTGTTATGTTCAGGAGGAGGCTATAACAGCCATTCTCTGTGAATATAATCAATTAAAAAATATAGTAAGCAAGAATCAGCATCCCGGCTGTCAGTAATAAAGTTATCATCCCTTCAATTATCTTTAAATCTCTTTCCTCATGGCCGAATTCCATCCAGTGATAGCCGTGAGGAAGTATATGAAGCCTGCCCATCTTTATCACCCCCTTTCCTGACATCTATATTCTCTTCTGACTATTTATATAGCTCACATTTTTTGCTAATACAAGGGGTGTTTTACCGGCGTCTCTTATTCATCTCTTCTTCAAAGAAACGGTTGTATTGGAGTTGCCATTCAGGGGTGCCTTCCGGATTTCTTAAGGAATAGGCTACAAGCTTCTTCCTGACTATGGCATCTATTTCTTCTTCAAGGTGAAATTCTAAGGTTAGCAATCGCTTAACCTCCTTTAACACAGCGACCTCATCACCCTTCATGGTTGCAAGCCCCTTTTTAAGGTCTTTTATAATAAGGTGTGACAGGTGATTTATTTTATCTTCACTAAGTATCATAGCATGTTTCCACTCTTCATTCGAAAATCAACCCCATCCCCACCCTACCCCTCCCCTTGAAGGGGAGGGAATCAACATAGCCCCCTCTCCCACAGGGAGAGCTGCAATTAAATTCCTTCCAAATCCCTCCCCCCTCTTTTGCGGGGGGAGGCAGGAGGGGGGATCAGGGTGAGGGTGGGGTTTTCATTGCCATTTGTGAGCCACCGGCTCATGACGGTTCATCCGAAAATACTTCCGGCGGGGTAAGAAAACCCCGCCTATCCATATCAACGAGGATAGGCGGGACTTTCTTGTCCCGCTGATTTTCATGGCCCTTTGTGAGCGCCCCGCTCATGACGGTTCATCCGAAAAATAACCTCAAGTAAGCAGTTAGCAGATAAAGACCTGCATCTACTGCTCACTGCTTTTAAAGCACTATCCCTCTCTCATCTATCAATTTCTTCTTCACCATCTGGAACATCCGGTTGTAATTAACATCCCCCTGCTCCATCTGCTTTGAGTAGGTCTTCAGCATTTCCCGTACTTCATCATTTAACTTTTCTTCAATCATCAGCTCTTCTGTAATAATATTTTCAAGCCTGCTCACAATCGCATCTTTTGTTACTGACGGTACAATGCACCCCTTTGTTATCAATCCTTCCACAATATTCTTCGACAACATGGTTATTCTCTCTTTTTTTATCTTCATGGTGAATCTGAGAGTTAAAATATCATGGTTACCAGATAAAATACAAGCAGATTTATTTCCCTATATTTCATCCGAAAATCTCCATAGCTCACCCTCCCCCTAACCCCCTCCCGTCAAGGGAGGGGGAATCTTCGGCAATCTTTCATATCTCCCCTCCCCTTGCGGGAGGGGACTAAGGGGAGGGGGCCTCATTTTCATTATCCTTTG
>JACRGV010000093.1 GCA_016212215.1 Nitrospirota bacterium | reverse complement strand
CTGTCATGAGCCGAGGGCTCACAAAGGGCAATGAAAACCCCACCCTCACCCTAACCCTCTCCCTGAGGGAGAGGGGGCTATGTTGATTCCCTCCCCTTCAAGGGGAGGGGTAGGGTGGGGATGGGGTTATTTTCGGATGAAGAGACAGCATATATTTATAATTTGATTTGTATTTTTGATTAGGAGTAATTTTATGAAGTGTCCTTTTTGCGGGCATCTTGAGGATAAGGTTGTTGATTCAAGGGAAGGTAAGGATGGTGATGCAATACGCCGGCGGAGGGAATGTCTGAAGTGCAGGAGAAGGTTTACTACTTATGAGCATATAGAAGATGTGCTTCCTGTGGTTGTAAAAAAAGACGGCAGGAGGGAGTTGTTTGACAGGAATAAGATACTGCACGGCTTGAAGAAGGCGTGTGAAAAAAGGCCGATAGGCATAGATACACTTGAGGAGGTTGCCTCAAGGATAGAAAAAAAGGTGCAGGAGAGCGGTGAGAAAGAGGTTCCGAGTTCAATGGTAGGGGCAGAGGTCATGAGGGAACTTCAGGCGCTTGATGAGGTCGCTTATGTGCGTTTTGCCTCAGTATACAGGGAGTTCAAAGGAATAAATGAGTTCATGGACGAGCTGAAGGACTTGTTAAAAGAACGGAATAAAAAATAGGGATATATCATGCATACTATAGCCGGTGAAGGCATTCATCCAAGGGATGAGAAGAGTAAAACAACATCTATATCCATAGCGGTTATGAGGCCGCCTGATAAGGTGGTTATTCCTTTGTCACAGCATATAGGCGCTCCATGCGAACCTTTGGTGAAGATAGGTGAGTCTGTAAAGAAATACCAGAAGATAGGTGAGGCAAAGGGATTAGTTTCATCTCCTGTGCACTCATCAATCTCAGGCAAGGTGATAGCGGTTGGGCGTTTCCCTCATCCATCAGGCAATCAGTCCAACTCAATTGTAATAGAGTCTGATGGTAAAGATGAACCAATAGAAGGTCTAAAGGGTTTCAGTGATTACCTCAAAGCAGACCCAAAGGAATTAAGAGATGCCATCCTGAGTGCAGGTATAGTTGGAATGGGAGGTGCTACATTCCCTACGCATGTAAAACTGAATCCCCCAAAGGAAAAAAGGATAACTACAATAATCTTAAACGGTGCAGAGTGTGAGCCGAATCTGAGTGCTGATGACAGGACTATGGTAGAGATGTCCAAAGAAACGGTTGAGGGGATGAAGATACTGATGCATATAATGGGTGTGAAAGACGGGTATATAGGTATTGAAGATGACAAGCCCGCGGCCATTGATGCGATGAATAAGGCAGTATCAGGGACAGGAATCAGGGTATCAAAACTGAAAAAGAAGTATCCGCAGGGTGCAGAGAAGACGCTTATCAAGAGTGTTATTGGAAAAGAGGTGCCTTCCGGCGGCCTGCCTATGGATATTGGGGTTGTGGTGCAGAATGTGGGTACTGCGGCGGCGGTGTATAATGCAGTCTGTTTCGGTATCCCGCTGGTTGAACGTGTTGTTACTGTTGCAGGTAAAGGTATCAGCAGGCCGGGCAATTTTAAGATACGTGTAGGGACAATGCTTGAGCATGTTATTACAGAGTGCGGAGGATTTGTTGGAGAGACAGGGAAGATACTGTTCGGCGGCCCGATGATGGGGCTGGCACAGTATTCACTCAATGTCCCTGTAGTTAAGGGGACTTCAGGTATTCTTGTGATGACAAAGGATGAAATCCGGCTTGAAAACTTCCGTGCATGTATTAGATGCGGCAGGTGTGTACAGGCCTGCCCTATAAGGCTGCTGCCTAATATGTACAGCGTACTTGCAGAGGTCGGACAACCGAAAGAGGCTGAAAAATATTATATCCTTGATTGCATTGAATGTGGGTGCTGTACCTATGTCTGTCCGTCCCGAAGACCAATCGTTCATCAGATAAGATATATAAAGGCAGACATGAGGAAAGCGAAGAAGAGTTAAACGATAGATAGAAGTTAGAAGCAAGAGGCAAGAAGTCAGAAGCAAGATAATAAGAAGTAAGACATTAGAAATACCTCCCCTGCGAGGGGATTTTACAATAATTCCCCTCCCCTTCAAGGGGAGGGTTAGGGTGGGGATGGGTTTAAATCAGGAGAAAACATGGCAGAAGACGTAGCTGAGAAAGAAGATAAAAAGGGGAAATTAGAAGAACCATCTCCTAAGCTGTTATTGACGTCATCACCTCATGCACTGGGGGCTGATTCGATTGAAAGTATTATGTGGTCAGTGGTGCTGTCCCTTATACCGGCAGCTCTTGCAGGGGTGTATTTCTTCGGCTTTCAGGCACTTCAGGTGCTGATTGTTTCTACAGGTTCTGCAATGGTCGCAGAGGCCCTATATCAGAGGTTCAGCGGCAAGGGTAGTACTGTCGGAGACGGGAGTGCAGCAGTAACAGGACTGCTTTTAGGGCTTACCCTTCCACCTGGTTTACCATGGTGGGCTTCGGTAATCGGTAGTTTTTTTGCAATTTTAATAGTTAAACAGCTTTATGGCGGTCTTGGTTTTAACCCGTTCAACCCTGCACTTATGGCAAGGGTATTTTTGCTGATAGCATTTCCTGTTCATATGACAAGATGGCCTTTACCCGCTCCACTGTTTTCGGGTATAGATGCTTCTACGGGTGCCACGCCGCTTGGTGAACTACAAATGGCGAGGCTATTGGGTAAGGGGCTTGGAAAGGCGTCTGAACTTAATCTGTGGGATGCATTTTGGGGAAACATCGGCGGGAGTGTCGGCGAGGTGTCTGCCATAGCACTTCTTATAGGGGCGGCCTATCTTCTTTATAAGCAGTATATAAGCTGGCATATTCCTGTTTCGATGATAGGAACAGTTGTTGTATTCAGCGGGATATTCTGGATGATTAACCCTGCAAAATATGCACATCCGCTTTTTCATGTACTTACCGGCGGTCTTATAATCGGGGCTTTTTTCATGGCAACTGATATGGTAACATGCCCTGTTACACTTAAAGGACAACTGCTCTTCGGCTTCGGCTGCGGCCTTATCACTATCATCATTAGGATGTGGGGCGGCTACCCGGAAGGCGTATCATTTGCGATTCTGCTTATGAATATAGTCACACCGCTCATTGACAAGTATCTGAGGCCGGTGAGGTATGGGGCTTTAAAGGCAGAAGTAAGAAGTTAGAGGTAAGAAGTAAGAACATGGAGAATGATTATGTTTCGTTTAATAATTGTGCTTACAATAGCATGTCTTATAGCGGCTGTTTCATTAGCAAAGGTTTATGATGTTACCAAAGGGCCTATTGCTGAACAGGAACGGCTTAGAACAATGAACGGCCTAAAGGCTGTTTTACCGGCTTTTGATAATGATGTTGTCAAAGACTCAAGGGATGTTGTTGTTGGTAAGAATAAGAACGGCAAGGATGTAACTGTAAAGTTCTATACAGGTAAGAAGGATAATGCACCTGTCGGCACTGCATTACAGGTTGTTGCCCCTGATGGTTATGCAGGAGACATAAATATCCTTATGGGGGTTGGGACTGATGGCAAGGTTTCCGGTATTGAGATAATCAGTCACAAGGAGACACCCGGCCTCGGCAGCAGGATTACAAAGGAAGAATGGAAGGCCAAATTTAAGGGAAGGTCGCTTGAAGATGGTGCAAGATTTGCTGTAAAAAAAGACGGCGGTGAGATAGACCAGTTCAGCGGTGCTACCATTTCTCCGCGGGCTGTTGTAAAGGCTGTAAAAAAAGGTCTTGAGATTTATAAAAAGGAGTCTTCTAATGGTGGATAATAATGCAACAGCATCTGAAGTGACCGATGTCCAGCCTGTCTCAGAACCATGGCTGAGCGGTAAAGATTTATATGTAGATATGGTAAGGGGATTGTGGGATGAGATACCCCTGTTTCGGCTTGTCCTTGGTACTTGTGCAACGCTTGCAGTTTCCACTTCAGTTGTGAATGGTGTCGGTATGGGTGTTGCTACTACTTTTGTTCTTATAGCTTCAAATATATTAATATCCCTTCTCAGAAAGATTATCCCTGACGCAGTCAGGATACCTGCATTTATTATTGTAATTGCAACATTTGTTACGGTTGCTGACCTTGCTATGGCGGCATTTACGCCGGCATTACATCATGCGCTTGGTATTTTTATCCCCCTGATAGTTGTGAATTGTATAATACTTGCGAGGGCTGAGGCCTTTGCATCAAAATATAATACGATCCGGTCAGCAGTGGATGGATTCAGTATGGGGCTTGGATTTACAATCGCCCTTGTATTGCTGGGAACGGTTAGAGAAATACTTGGGGCAGGTACATGGTTTGACATTCCGATTCTTACAAAGGTATGGGCGATGTTCGGCTATGAATATCAGCCGATGATAGTTATGATACTCCCTCCGGGTGCATTTATCGGGCTTGGCCTGCTCGTTGCAATCAGAAATAAGATAGATGAAGTAAGAGAGAAAAAGGGGTGATATATGGTAGTTGAGATAATCCTTATACTAATCAGTACAATATTTGTTACTAATTTCGTTCTTGCAAGATTTCTCGGCATCTGTCCGTTTCTCGGCGTCTCTTCAAAGATAGAGACGAGTATTGGAATGGGGATGGCTGTTATCTTCGTTATTACGCTTGCGGCCCTTTGTTCGTGGCTGATAGACAAGTTTATATTAATACCTTATGACATTGTTTATTTGAGAACGATTGTATTTATTCTTGTTATTGCAGCGCTGGTGCAGTTTGTTGAGATGGTTGTGCGTAAGACAAGCCCTGCACTGTATAATGCACTCGGGATATATCTCCCTTTAATTACTACAAACTGCGCAGTGCTCGCAGTTGCATTGCTGGTTGTTCAGGTAGAGATGGAGTTCTTTCCTATGCTGTTTTTTGCAGTAGGGGCCTCAGTAGGATTTACTGTAGCGTTACTTCTGATGGCCGGTATAAGAGAGCAGATGGCGTTCGGCAGGGTTCCAAAGATTTTTCAGGGAACACCAATCGGGCTTATAACAGCCGGTCTTATGTCACTTGCCTTCCTTGGATTTGCAGGGCTGGTGAAGTAGAAAAGAAAAGTGTTGAAGGAAGAAGATAGGCTGTATTATAATAGGTAGCAGTTGCCGACTATTCCCTCCCCTTCAAGGGGAGGGTTAGGGTGGGGATGGGGTTATAGCAAGAAGCAGAAGTAAGAAGTCAGAAGCAAGAAGTTAGAAATTAGAAATTAGGAGACAAAGACTAATGATAGCAGCGGTCGTCACAATGGGGGCAATGGGGATATTGGCAAGCGTAGGACTCGGCATTGCAGCGAAGAAGTTTGCTGTAGAGATTGATCCTAAGATTGCAGACATAGACAGTGCATTACCTCATGCAAACTGCGGGGCATGCGGTTATCCCGGGTGTATGGGATTTGCAACGGCAGTAGCAAGCGGTACAGCGCCTGTCTCAGGATGTACAGCGGGCGGGGCATCTACAGCCGCGAAGGTTGCGGCGGTTATGGGAATGTCTGCACCTGAGATGCCTGAGAAGATGATTGCACGGGTCTATTGTCTTGGCGGAAAGTCTGAGGCAACAGATAAATCCGAATATCACGGGATACAGGATTGTAATGCAGCCGTATTAATTTCGGGTGGTTCAAAAAGCTGTGTGCATGGTTGTCTTGGCCTTGCAAGCTGTGTCAGGGCTTGTCCTTTTCAGGCTATGTACATGAGTGAAGACGGCCTTCCAGTGGTAATAGATGAAAAATGTACAGGGTGTGGATTGTGTATTCCACCATGTCCCAAAAATCTTATAGAGCTTGTCCCTGAGAATAAAGATGTTCATATATACTGCCGTTCCCTTGATAAAGGGTCGGACACCAAAAAGGTATGTACAGTAGGATGTATAGCTTGCAACAAGTGCGAGAAGGTCTGTCCGTATGATGCAATTACAATAGACAGTTTCCTTGCACGCATAGATTATAATAAGTGTACAAACTGCGGATTGTGTGTACCTGTATGTCCGACAAATGTTATTACTGATTTAATCCCAGTCAGAGATGTTGCTTATGTACATGACGATTGTATCGGCTGTCTGATCTGCAAGAAGGTCTGTCCGGTTGATGCTATTTCAGGTGAATCAAAGACCTTGCATGTTGTTGACCCTGTGTTGTGCATTGGATGTACTATTTGTGCAGACAAATGCCCTCCAAAGGTAATTGAGATGAGAAAACCACCAAGAGGATATAGTGCAAGTTTAAATAAAGGGAGGGGAATGTCAGGAGTAGCTTAGACCACTCTGCATACCATTTCTCCTTGCTCTATATTCGTTATTAATAGGGCTGTTAACCCAAAAGGAGCTGAAGAATGAATACGTACGAATCAATTTTTATCGTCAAACCATCCATTAGTGACGATGATGTCACAAAGACCGTAACCAAATTAGAAGGCATTATAAAACAGGGCGGAGAATATCTTACTACCGAGAACTGGGGTAAGAAAAAACTTGCCTATGAAGTTAATAAAGAGAAGAAAGGGTTATATCTACTCTTCCGTTTTCGCGGCAAGGGGACGCTTGTAGATGAGCTTGAGAGGAATTACCGATTTGATGATAATGTCATAAAGTTCATGACAATACAGTTGGGCAAACATGAGTTAGAGGTGCTTGAAAAGAAAGCGGCTGCAAAGCCTGCAGAGGCGGTTAAAGCAGAAGAGACTGAAACAGAGACAGAGTAGTCTGTTTATTCCCCCTCCCTTGACGGGAGGAGGGTAGGGGGAGGGTGAACTATGGGGTATTTTCAAGAGAAAGGAAGTGAAAAATGAGCGGCTACAACAAAGTAATCCTTATGGGAAATCTTACAAAAGACCCTGAGATACGATACACCCCCAATGGAACGGCAGTTGCCAATTTCTCTATTGCTGTAAACAGGAGATATAAGATAAACAATGAGGTTAAGGATGAGGTAAGCTTCCTGGACATAGTCGTCTTTGGTAAGTCGGCTGAGAATTGCGGACAATATATTAATAAGGGTGACTCAATCCTTGTAGAAGGAAGACTACAGCAGAGACGCTGGGAGACTGAGGATGGCCAGAAGAGAAGCAAGATAGAGATCGTTGCCCAGAGCGTGCAATTCATGTCCAAGAAACAGGGAAGCTCTCAGGGATTCTCTGGAGAAGAAAGCGGCATGTCTAATTCTTCTGGTAACTCTTTTGGCTCTGCAGGTGGAAATGTAGAAGAGGAAGTACCGTTTTAAAAGACAGGTTAATAGGCTGAAGGCTGAAGGTAGAAGGTAGAGGCAAGAGATAAGACAAGTAAACCCTTCGACAAGCTCAGGGTGACACAACCCCACCCTCACCCGGACACTCTCCCTGAGGGAGAGTGTGCTGAGTTTATTCCCTCCCCGTCTATATAATATGGGGGAGGGTTAGGGTGGGGATGGGGTTTTTTAGATGACGCTATATCCATTAATAAAACATGAAAGGAAACAATATGAGAGAGAGAAGCGATAGGAGAGACAGGGGTGAAAGAGGAGACAGGAGTGAAAACGGTGAGAGAGGCGGGGACAGGGAGTTCCGGCCATTCTACCGCAGGAAGATATGCAGATTCTGTCTGGATAAAGTGACCTTAATTGATTACAAAGATTTACAGACACTGCGTACTTATGTGACTGACAGAGGAAAGATTATTCCCCGCAGGATTTCCGGTACATGTGCAAAACATCAGAGAGACCTTACTGTTTCAATAAAGCGCGCAAGAAATATAGCATTATTGCCGTTCACAGAAAGAGGTTAAACCTATAATTTTGTCATTTGCAAAAAAAACACCCTCACCCGGACCCTCTCCCTGAGGGAGAGGGTGCTGAGTTTATTCCCTCCCCTTCAGGGAGAGGGTGCTTATATTATTCTCCCTCCCTTGACAGGAGAGTGTGCATAGAATATTCCCCCTCCCTTGACGGGAGGGGGTTAGGGGGAGGGGGAGCTATGGCTAATTGTAATTTCCTCCTCAGGTGATATAGTTTAATTGTGAAGCACGTTTTAACAGCAGCAGGCATTTCCTTTGTAGTTATATTTGGTTTGGGGGTGTCTTCATTTTTCCCGAATGAAGACACATTTTTTTCTTCAAAAAGACCTCTTAATATTATCTCATCAAACAGTTTGATAACCGGCAATCCGATAACTGAACAGAGACCGCCTTATCCGCCTTTTCTGCGTGTAGAAAAACCGATTGTAAAGGGGATCCATGTAACAAGCTGGGTAGCAGGCGATTCCAAGCTGCGAAACAATATAATTAAATTAATTGACGAGACTGAACTGAATACCATTGTCATTGATTTGAAAGAATCAGACGGCAGGATTGCCTATGAGGTTGTTATTCCGCTTGCAGTATCTTCAGGGTCTATTCAAAAAAGGATAAGAAATCTTGATGCTGTGATAGAAGAGTGCAAAAAACATAATATTTACAAGATTGCCCGGATAGTCCTGTTTAAAGACACATACCTTGCAGAAAAGCGGCCTGACCTTGCCATTAAAAACAAAAAGACCGGCGGGGTGTGGAGGGACTATAAAGGAGATGCCTTTACAAATCCTTATCTGGAGGAGATTCAGGATTACAACCTCAGGCTTGCAGAAGATGCGGCGAGGCGCGGGTTTGACGAGATACAGTTTGATTATGTCCGGTTTCCGAGCGACGGCATTCTTAGAGATATAGCCTATCCGGAAGGGCATAACGAAGAAAAGGCTATTGCCCTGATTTCAAAGTTTGTTGAACATGCAAAGAAAAGATTAACCCCATACAATGTCAAACTTTCAGTTGATGTGTTCGGCCTTACAACACTAAGTGATGGTGTCGGCATAGGTCAGAACTTCAAGCAGTTGATAGACAGGGCAGATTATATATCTCCGATGATATACCCGTCACACTACTATAAAGGTTCTTATGGTTATAAAAATCCGAATGCTGCCCCGTATGAGATTGTAAAAGATTCTTTAAGAGATGCCATAAGGAAATCTAAAGATGAGACACAGCCGCCTGATGTAGTGAAAAACAAGATAAGGCCCTGGCTGCAGGACTTTACCCTCGGTTACCCCCATTATGGCCCTGACCAGGTCAAGGTACAGATAAAGGCTGCACAGGAGCACGGTATAAACGAATGGCTTCTGTGGAATCCCGTAGTTCACTATACAAGAGAAGCCCTTCAGCCATAATCCGACAAACGCATTTACTTTTTTACCACAAATAAATTGAAGTATGCTATTATGTCTTCAACTGGAGGGGAAATCATAAATGAAGAATATTTTATTGCTGGCTACATCGTGGGATCCTAATTACTGGACAAATGAAAGAGAGGCATCTTACGAGGGTGCAAAATTTACAGACCTTCCGGAATGGGATGAATTGGAAGACAAATGCCCCCTTGCCGGTATAGGTTTTTTTAAAAAACATAAAGAAAAAGATTATTCATTAATGCAGTTTGTTTACCTGCAGATAAACGGCATACGTTATGACCCAGACACAGGATACCCCTCATTCTGGACCTATCCAATCAAGCGATCCCGAGTAACAAGCAGCAGACTGGAAAGGGCGCTCCCTGAAGAAAATCTGGAATGGTTTACTGCAATAGAAAAATCAGTGCTTACGGATATATTGAAAGACCTCGGAGAAAAACCGCCGGAGGCATGGATGGAACTGCTTAAGGGGTAATAATTACTTCTTCTGCCATCCTTTACGTGAGTTTACTACATCAGATCATTATTCCCCCCTTCTTGATTTACTGAAATACTTTATGTATGCTGGCACCTGATATCGTCTATGAAAAACCTACGCTCTTTAAAATTGCAGAAGGCTTTTAAATGGAGTATAAGTCAATTGCAAGAGAGTTTTGGCATCAGACCTAAAGATTGATAACCTGTGAGAGTGCGTTGTAATTAAGCGATGGCAGGGCTGTGAGAGGATTCTTTGGGGGTCTCTATGGAAATAGGCCGAAGTTTCATGGGCATAGGGGGGAATTAAGGATGCTTTCTGCGATAAGAGATATTGGTGAGCTGGTTATCCAAAAGGCATGTGAAGTGGAAGAGCAGATACGTGGGAAGATTTTATCAATAAATCTTGATACTGATAAGTCATCATATAGTGCTATAGATATTGAAGACTTTGACTCTGAAAGGCATAAAAAGAATTGGTATTTATTCAAACAAGGAGCTTCAAAAGGTAATGTACCCTCCCCTTTCTGTCCACTCACCGAGCCAGTCAAAACATATAAAAAAATAGAAGGATGGTTAAATCAGTGCAATGATATAAATGAAAATACACTGAAAGATGATAGCAGCAGGTATCTAATAAATAAGGCTTTGGAAGTTCTTACTGTAAAAAGGGAAGCAATTATTACAGATATTGCACAAAAGGCTAAAGATATTCCAAAGAAGGAGTCTAAATTCCTAACTGTAAAATTAGACGGAAAATATCTGGGTGAATATGAGGTTTTCAAGAAATGTCTTGTAACTTTTGATGAAAAAAAGAGAAAGAGGTCTGCTAACTCAGGAGTATGCTCTATTTGCAGTATGCCTGACAAAGAAGTATCAGGAAAGACAGACGTATTCAGGTTTTACACTATTGACAAGCCGGGATTCATTACAGGCGGATTTCAAGAACCACATGCATGGAAAAACTTTCCTGTATGCATGGAATGCAGAACCTTCTTGGAAAACGGAAGAAAATTCCTTGAAGGCAATCTTAAATTTAAATTCTATGGCTTGAATTACTTGCTTATTCCTCGTCTCTTAACAGGTGGACAGTCGTTGCTGGAAGAAGTCCTTGATATTTTATCTGATACTACAAAAACAGTTGCTCTTAAAGAGCGGATAAAAAATAGAATTACAAATGATGATGATGAAATTCTTGAATATCTTTCTGAAGAAAAAGATGTCCTCACCCTTAACTTTTTATTTTTGCAGAGGCAACAGAGTGCTGAAAGGATTCTATTATTAATAGAAGATGTTTTCCCCTCAAGGATAAGAAAAATCTTTGAATCTAAAGATAATGTCGACCACATTTTTAATAACGGTTCTGACAAGGGGTTTACTTTCGGTACTATAAGAGAATTTTTCTCGAGATCAGATGATAACAAAAAACAAAGCGACCTAAACAAATACTTCCTTGAAATAGTTGACAGCGTTTTTAAAGGCAGTAGGCTTGATTTTTCGTTTCTTTTGAGGTTTTATATGGTAGTTGTTAGAAAAGAATTTATTAATGAGGGCTATTTTAGTTTCAGGATAAAAGATGCCTTAATGAATACAGTCTTTTTTGAATATCTTGGATTGATTAATTTTGAGGAGGTGAGAAATATGGAAGAAGGTCTATTCAGTAGTGTATTTGCTCAATATGGTAAATCCTTTGGAAGCTCTGCAAAGAAGGGAGTTTTTCTAATGGGAGCGCTAACTCAGATGCTCCTGAATAAACAATGGATTGAAAGAAATGCGAGGCCTTTTATGAAGAAACTGAAGGGCTTAAAAATGGATGAGAAAGACATAAAGGCGCTTTTGCCTGAAGTTCAGAATAAACTTGAAGAGTATGATGCTTTTGATAAAGGGAAAAGGCTGACTGCTTCTGAGACTGCAAAATATCTCCTTGATGCTGGTGATGGCTGGAAGATGCCGGTTGATGAAATAAATTTCTATTTTGCCTGCGGAATGAATTTGGTTGACAGCATTGCAGATATTGTATATCCAAAAAACTAAATAAGGAGGGATAACCCATGTCAGAATTAGTTAAGAATCGTTCTGAGATTTTGTTTCTGTATGACATTAAGGACGCCAACCCTAACGGAGACCCTGTGGATGAAAACAAACCCAGAATAGATGAGGAGACAGGAATAAATATTGTTACAGATGTACGGCTGAAAAGAACTATTCGGGATTATCTTTATGAGTATCAGAAAAAAGATATTTTTGTCCTTGGAATAAAGGATGGGAACGGCAAATTAAAAACAAAGGAGGACAGGCTTAACGATTTTAGCAATAACCCTGATGAAGTTCTGGAAAAGTGTATTGATATTAGATTATTTGGAGCCACAACAGCCGTAGAAGGCAAAACAATGGTGTTGACCGGACCTATTCAATTTAAGTATGGAAGGTCCTTACATAAGGTAGATATAACTTACGTAAAAGGGACAACTATAATGCCCTCAAAAGCTGACAAAAATCAGGGTACTTTTACTGAGAGGTATATTCTGCCGTATTCACTGATTGCTTTTTACGGTATTGTCAATGAAAATGCTGCCCGCCAGCAACGTCTTCAATTAACAGAAGATGATCTTTCCCTAATGCTTGAAGGTATATGGAATGGCACAAAAAACCTAATCTCAGGCTCTAAATTCGGGCAGATGCCGAGACTTCTTATTCAGGTTATTTATAAAGAAGGAAATTTCTACATAGGAGAATTAGATAAGCGTATTTCTTTGAAGTTAAAAAATAATGATGCAATTGATAACCCTGAATCTATCCGAGATATTTCAGAGCTTAAAATTGACATCACAGAACTTGTAAAGGCAATAGAGATACATAAGGACAAGATTGAAAAAGTAAAACTCAGAGCAGATGAAAGAGTTATTTTTGTAAAAGATGCTCAGGATATTGCTATCAGAGACGCCTTTAACGGTATAACAGTTGAAGACATTCCTTTCTAAATTAGGAGATTACGATGCCGGATACTGAGGTTATCCCACAGCAACTGATAGAGAATAAAATACTTTTCATCAGAGGCAAGAAGGTTATGCTGGATAGAGATCTGGCAATACTCTATAACGTGGAAACAAGAACATTGAATCAAGCTGTTAGAAGAAATGGTAAGCGTTTTCCTGAAGACTTTATGTTTCAGTTAACAAAAGAAGAGATGGATAATTGGATATCACAAATTGTGATATCCAACAAAGAAAAAATGGGTTTAAGAAAAAGACCCTATGCCTTCACTGAAAACGGCGTTGCTATGCTATCAAGCGTATTAAAGAGTGAACGGGCGATAACGGTCAACATACAGATAATGAGAACATTTACAAAAATCAGGGAAATGCTGGCAACCCACAAAGAGTTAAGGCAGAAGATTGAGGAAATGGAACAGAAGTATGATTATCAGTTTAAGATCGTATTTGATGCGATAAAGCAACTAATAGAGCCTTCACTGAAACCTAAGACACGAATTGGTTTTCTACATGGGAAAAAGGATTGAGATGAAATGAGAGTTCTGGTTTTTGATATATGGGGAGATTTGGGTCATTTCCGAAAGTTCTATACCACTACCTCACCACTCACTTTTTCATTCCCACCCCCGCCGACAATTGCCGGAATATTAGGGGCTATGATTGGAACTGATAAGAATACAAATGAATATTTAAGTGTGTTTGGAAGTAATAAGTGCCGGATTGCTTTACAGATATTAAGACCTGTGAAAAAAGTAAGGATGGGACTGAATCTATTAGAAACGAAAGGGGCAAATTTAAAAATTCCGATGAGTGATAAAAATCTTGCACCACGTACACAGATCAGAACAGAATTTCTTAAAGACCCCCGTTACAGAATTCATGTATGCCACAAAGATAATGATATTCTTGATAATCTCTATAGGAATATCGTTGAGCACAAGTCAGTTTATACAGTCTCTCTTGGGTTAAGCGAGCTTCTATCTGATTTCAAATATATTGGACTTTATGATTGCGAAGAGAACAGCAGCGGAGAGGTAGCAGAATTAACTACCCCTATAACTATGGACAACCTGATTCCAAATAGCCTTGAGATAGAAACAGGCAAAAAATATTTCAAAGAGAAGATTCCTCTTTTTATGAATCAGAATAGAGTTGTTGAAAGATACGATGATGTCATCTTTGAGCCTGATGGGAAGACTATAAAGGCATCTGTAAATACATATTGCAAACTTGAAAACGGAGAAAACATTGCCTTCTTCTAATCTTTATTCCCATCCAGAAAGGTTATTGGAAGACCATCTCATTGGAGTTGCTAAACTCTCGGAGCTATTTCTTGCTGAAAAACCACTGACCATACAAGAGCAATTATCCAGGGTGTGCAAGATAATTGCCCTCTCACACGATATTGGTAAGGCTACAGGCTATTTCCAGGAATATTTGGTTGCTGAAGAAAATGAGAAGGCAAGACTCAAAACCAACCTGACAAAACACAGCCTTTTCTCAGCAGTGAGCGCCTATTATCTCACAACACAAATCACAGATGATAAACTTCACCCCTTTTTTGCCTTTATTACTGTAAGAAGACATCATGGAAATCTTATAGATATATCAGATGAGGTAACATGGTATGCCGATGATGATATAAAAACTTTGCAGAATCAGCTTAAAAATATAGACGATAATAAATTTTCTATACTTTCTGAAATACTGCACGATGCAGGCCTTCCAATACTTTTGAATAAAAATATTATCGAAAACTGGATTAATAATCTTACTAAAGAATTAAAATCAATAAAAAAGTACATACGAGGACTAAGCAATGGCACAGTTGATTTTATAACTTTGAACTTGCTTTACTCACTCTTACTCGATGCAGACAAAAGCGATGTTGTCATAAGAGATATTTCATTATTTGAGCGAAGAGAATTTATATCCGGCAGTCTTGTAGATAACTACAAGGCACAGAGTACCTTTGATGAATCCCCGGTTAATTATTTAAGAGAAAAGGCTTATCTGGAGGTAGCACATAGCCGCATAAATACTGATGAGAAGGTTTATTCCATTAACCTTCCGACAGGGCTTGGCAAGACTCTGACATCATTGTCTTTTGCCTTGAAGCTACGGGAAAAGGCAGGCCTGACTCACCGTATTATATATGCCCTCCCGTTTTTAAGCATCATTGACCAGAACAGCCTTGTTTTCGAGTCTGTGATAAAGGCAAACGGCATTGAATCTTACAGCAATATCCTATTAAAACACCATCATCTTTCAGAGATTTTCTACAAAAAAGGTGACAATGAATTTGAACCTGATGAGGCCAAAATACTCATTGAGGGGTGGAACTCAGAAATAATCATCACCACCTTTGTTCAGTTGTTCCATTCATTGATTTCAAACCGGAACAAAAGCATCAGGAAATTTCACAGACTTGCCAATTCCATAATTATCCTTGATGAGATTCAATCCATTCCTATCAAATACTGGCTGCTTTTAAAAAATATTCTTACACAACTTTCTGAAATGCTTAATACGTACATAATTCTTGTAACAGCTACAGAACCGTTGATATTTGGGAAAGGGGAGATTAAAGGGCTTGCGGACAAAGATTTCTATTTTAATGCGCTGGATAGGGTTTCAATGAAGCCTATGCTGGAAAGGGACATCACTATAAAAGAATTGTCAGAACATTTTAATTTGATTGATGGAAGGAGCTATCTATTTATATTCAATACGATCACTGCGGCCAGAGACTTCCATAACATGGTTAAGGATATCGGGATATCAAGCACTTATCTATCAACACATATAACGCCTAATGAGCGTCTTGAAAGAATAGAAAAGATTAAAAAGGGAGACTATAAAGTGGCTGTCTCAACGCAGATTGTGGAGGCCGGGGTTGACATAGACTTTGATGTTGTTGTTCGGGATATAGCTCCTCTGGACTCCATAAATCAGGCAGCAGGCAGATGCAATAGAAACGGGAGGCAAAAAGGAGAAGTTTATGTTGTATCGCTAAAGGATGACCGAGGACATCCCTATTATTTATATGTTTATGACTCTGTCCTGATAGATATAACACGAAAAGTATTAAGCAGCCGGATAGAAATAAAAGAGCGGGAGCTTCTACAGTTAAACAGCGAATATTACAGAGAAACAGAAAGGAAAAAATCACAAGACGATTCTAAGCGGCTTTTAGAATCAATAACAAAGCTCAGATACGACAGTGAGGACGACAAAACATCAATATCAGATTTTAAACTTATTGAAGAAGACTATCCCAAAAGGGATGTCTTTATAGAACTGGATGAGGATGCAAAGGAAGTCTGGCAGCAGTACCTTGACTTAAAAGCTGTAACTGAGTTGTTTGAAAGGAAAAAACAGTTTGATTCTATTAAAGCTGACTTTTACCGGTTCGTTATATCCATTCCTGCACATATTGAAAATATGCCGCCATTATGGGGGGAACTCGGTTATGTAAAACAGTCTGTTTTAGAAGACTATTATGATCAAGTGACTGGTTTTAAAACAAAAGACAATAGGTCTGTGGCTATATGGTAGCTAATGTGGAGATAAATATTTTAAGGCTCTGGCTTACTTTAGATTCTGTTTTGAAGAAGTCCGACGCTGAAAAAATAAGGGGTTATCTTGGCAATATGTTTTGGGATAACCCGTCAGTCCATCATCATAACGCAGATGGTAGTTTTATATATCGTTATCCTTGTATTCAATATAAAGTAATAAACGGTATATGTTTACTTTTAGGATTTCAAGAGGGTATTGAAGTAATTAAAAAGACCTTTGATCAATTGGGATTAATAAACTTAAATGGTAAGTGGGAGGAGATACTGAGTAAAGGATTAGAAAGCTATACAGCTTATTTCTCTATCTCATCAGAACAAATCCCCTACTCCTTCCTAACCCCCTGGCTTGCCCTGAATGAAACTAACTATGATAAATATCAAAGACTTGGAAGCTGGGACAAGAGGAAGGAACTACTGGAGAAGATTCTCATCGGCAATATCATCTCCATGTCAAAGAGCCTGAGTTATACAGTTCCGGGGCCGATTAAGGCCAACATCATCAATATCAAAGAAGTCCAGACATCTCTCAAAGGCACCCCCATGCTCGGCTTCCTTGGCGCCTTCTCCGTCAACTTCGAAATCCCCGACTACTGGGGCATCGGGAAGTCGGTATCGAGGGGATTTGGGACGGTGAAGAGCATTGAGGAATAAATAAACTTATGAAAACGGAGATTAGTATGCAGAATACAGAAGTCGTACCACAACAACTGATCGAGAGTAAGATACTTATCATAAGAGGTAAAAAGGTAATGATGGATAAAGACTTGGCTGCTCTTTATGAGGTTGAAACAAGGACATTGAACCAGGCTATTAGGAGAAATATAAACAGGTTTCCCGATGACTTTATGTTTCAACTGAACAGGGAAGAAGCCGCTGAACTTTCAAGATCACAATTTGTGATCTTGAAGAGAGGACATAATATCAAGTATTTACCGTATGCCTTTACAGAAAACGGAGTAGCTATGCTATCAAGTGTTCTGAATAGTGAGCGGGCGATAGAAGTTAACATCCTGATAATGAGGACTTTTACAAAAATCAGAGAAATGCTGGCGACTCATAAGGACCTGAGGATAAAAATTGAGGAGATGGAGAAGAAATATGATTATCAGCTCAAGGTTGTCTTTGAGGCAATAAAGCAATTGATTGAGCCTCCTCAAAAGAAAAAAAAGAGGATAGGATTTTAAGCCCCGATTACCTTATGGCATCGGGAAGTCAATGGCAAAGGAACCTATATGCAATTAGTAATCAACACCTACGGTTCATATCTCCAGAAGAACGGCGATTGTTTCAAGGTAAAGAGGGATGATCAGGTCTTTGAGGTATCAGTCAAGAAGGTCTCCTCTATCATGATTACTACTGCGGCTTATATTACTACAGATGCCATCAAGCTGGCGATGGATCATAATATTGACATTATCTTTCTTGATGAATTTGGTGATCCTTATGGAAGGGTGTGGCACAGTAAACTTGGAAGTACAACCCTTATCAGGAGGCGGCAGATTGAGATTGCGGAGACAGAGGATGGTTTTAAGCTGGCCCTGTCGTGGGTAGGGAAAAAGTTTGAGAATCAGATAGAGCTGCTAAAGAGGCTGCGAAATACAAGGACACAAAAGTCTGCGGAGATTACGTCGTATATAGGTAAATTGGAAAATTGTCAGCAGGGCTTTAATGGTCTCACCGGGACTATCAAAGATATGCGCGGGACTATAATGGGGATTGAGGGGAGCGGCGGCAGGATGTATTTTGAATGTCTCAGTTTTCTCATGCCTGATAGATACCGGTTTGATGGGCGAAGCAGGAATCCTGCAAAGGATGAATTCAATGCCCTGCTGAACTATGCCTATGGTGTCCTCTATTCGAGGGTGGAGAAGGCATGTATTATTGCAGGACTTGACCCTTATGTTGGGATTATTCATACAGATAACTACAACAAAAAATCACTTGTATTTGATCTGATCGAGAACTTTCGTATCTGGGCAGACGAGACAGTGGTAAATTTATTTGCCGGACGAAAGGTCAGGCAGGAGCACTTTGAAGAATTAAAAAACGGATACACGCTGAATAAAGAAGGAAAGGCATTGTTGATTGAGGGACTTACGGCCTTTTTAGATGAGTCTTTACGATATGGCGGAAGAAATATCAAGAGGGGCGACATCATACAGTTTGAGTGCCATAAGATTGCAAACAGCCTGATAAAGGAGGCAGAGGCTGATGGCTAACGATATTATGCTGTGGGTTATATATGATATTTCGGATGATAAAACCCGGAACAGAGTGGCAAAGACCTGCAAGGATAAAGGGTTATACAGGGTACAGAAGTCTGCATTCCTCGGGACACTGAACAGGAATCAGTTGGATGAATTGAAAATTATATGTGATGACCTGATTGATAGTGAAGCCGATTCCGTTTACATCTTTCCTATGTGTGAAGATGACTTTAAAAAGGTAAGGCTGCTTGGCCAGGCATTTGATAAGAAGCTGGTATCAGCCGAGGTGCTGGCGAAGTTTTTCTGAGGTGCAGGTGATGGACACAGAATCTACAGTCATGATTACTCCCTCTGAGGTAATCGAACATCTCTTCTGCCCAAGGTTTACATACTTTATGAATTGCCTGAAAATACCCCAGCACGAGGAACTTAGATATAAAGTTTTGAAAGGGCGGGAACTGCATGAACGGCGTGAAAAGGAGAATAAGGAATACCTGAGGAAAAAGATCGGATGTGTGGATAAGGAACTTTCCGTTTATGTGGCATCACCGGTTATTCGGGTAAGAGGGGTGATTGATGAGGTGCTGACCCTCTCAGACGGCAGTATGGCGACTCTTGATTATAAATATACCGAGTTCAGGGATTTCCTGTTTGAAACCCATAAAGTTCAGTCTGTTCTTTATGCAATGCTGATCAGGGAAACATATAAGAAGCCTGTTTACAGGGGTTATCTCTGCTATGTGCGGGATGGTATCACATTAAAAGAAGTGGTTTACAAGCCTGAGGATTTTGAGTATGCTATGGCTTTAGTTGAGGAGATATTAGCTGTTATTTTGAAAGGTTATTATCCTAAAAGGACAAGATGGAATAACAGGTGCGTTGACTGTTGTTATAAAAATATTTGTGTGTGAATAGATCAGAATCGTAACTGCATGGAATACTTTAGATTTTTCGAGGCTGAGACGATGTAAAGGGGGTGAAAATATGGCAATTTATTTTATATCAGAGGGCTTGGAAAGGGGGGAAATAGGAAGAGTAAAATTGTCAGGAGACCGCATAAATAAAGGGAGTGAGACAAAATTGAGTTGCGGAGAGGCTTCCATAAAAACAAGGATTGAAACCGAAGGGTGTCAAAAGCATGACGATTAAACAGATTTTTGCGGAGAGGCTTCCATAAAAACAAGGATTGAAACGCATATTGATTATAGTTTTCTCCATGTCAAACACAATGTTGCGGAGAGGCTTCCATAAAAACAAGGATTGAAACTCAGGAAATATTTCCGAATGGTCACCGGCAGGCGCTTGCGGAGAGGCTTCCATAAAAACAAGGATTGAAACGCATTCGGTAACTGCCCTTGTACCTTCTGCGCAAGGTGTTGCGGAGAGGCTTCCATAAAAACAAGGATTGAAACCTGCTCCTGTGGCAATCTTCGCACCTGAAATAATCGCAGTTGCGGAGAGGCTTCCATAAAAACAAGGATTGAAGCGCTGCAACCGCCTTATAAGCCCACTAGTCTATATTATGTTGCGGAGAGGGTTCCAGCTTATCTCACCTCAATATAGCAATAATTGGCCTCAACCCCCTGAAAATTCAAGAGATTAATGGTGTCTCTACTTGACACAAACTCTGATAAATAATACTATGTTAGCTTGTTAAAATCGGGAATATCATAAAACCATGAAATTAACTTTTTAGAAAACAGGGGGGATCCGGTATGGGTAAAAAGGTTCTTATTGCAGAGTCTGATAGTACTGTTCTCCAGGTTATTTCTTATTTTCTGAAACTGGAAGGTTTTGATATTTCCACGGTATCGGATGGAACGGTTGCACTTGATGTTGCCACAAGGTTTATGCCTGATGTGATACTCCTTGACCCTGGTCTCTCAGGGGTAAATGGAATAGAGGTCAGCAGGGCTATCAGGAATAGACCGGAATTTCCAGAATTTAAATACGTCCCTATCCTGTACGTGATAGAGAACATGGACGCATTATTAAAAACCGGAGAAGATATACCACCGGGTTATGGGATTATATACAAGCCCATAGACCCTACTAAGATGGTAAATACCATAAAGGATTGTATGGAAGCATCTTCAATGCCGTCCTATGAACAGGTTGAACCAATGGGCCCAATTGGTATTGAAGAACTACTAGGCTGGAATGTTTCTGAGGAGTCAAAGAAGGATGTAAATAAGAAAGATATTATTTTGGAAAATGAGTCAGCGGTCTTAAATGATAATCTTGCAGGGATAGCCGGAGTGGAGGAGATAGAAGAGCAGATTCCTGCGGAAATCAATGAAGTTGCAATGGAGGAGATTGAAAAGGAATTGGAGCAGACGGGGTATGTAAGTACAACACTTGACAGTAACCCCATCCCCACCCCAGCCCTCCCCTTGAAGGGGAGGGAGTTTATAACGACGGAAAGAGCAGAAGGTGATATGTCCATCCCCCTCCCACAGGAAGAAGAAACAACAGGTGAGCAGATGGAGAGTGAAAGTCCCCTCCCCTTCAAGGGGAGGGATAGGGTGGGGATGGGGTTATTCCCCGACGAAATAATTGAAAAAATGTTAAGCAAAATCTCAAGAGAATTTATTGAAAAGATAGTAATGGATGTAGTCCCCAGGATTGCAGAAGAAGAGGTCAAAAAGGAGATAGAAAGGCTCAAGGGTGAGAGTGGATGAATGAACTTAGTAAGGTTTACAGCCCTGAAGAGGTAGAAGAAAAGTGGTACAAATTCTGGGAGGACAATGGTTTTTTTAAGGCAGCAGAGCAGGACAATCCAAATAGTTTTTCTATAGTAATTCCACCCCCTAATATCACCGGTTCTTTGCACATGGGTCATGCCCTTAACACTACTTTACAGGACATTATTGTCCGCTGGAAGAGGATGTCAGGTTATAACACTCTTTGGGTGCCCGGGACCGACCATGCGGGTATTGCAACTCAGAATGTTGTAGAGCGGCATATAGCCTCAGAGGGGAACAGCAGGAAGGAGTACGGCAGAGAACGGTTTGTTAAAAAGGTCTGGGAGTGGCGGGAATATTACGGCCGTACGATTATCTATCAGCTTAAACGCCTTGGCGGTTCATGTGATTGGAGCAGGGAACGTTTTACAATGGATGATGGGATGTCAAGGGCTGTGCGGGAGGTCTTTGTACGGCTCTATGAAGATGGGCTTATATATCAGGGAAATTACATTATTAATTGGTGCCCCAGGTGTATGACCGCATTGTCGGACCTTGAGGTTGAGTATGAGAATATTCAAGGGAAGTTATATCACCTTGTTTATCAACTTGCTGACGGATCCGGCTCGCTGACAGTTGCTACAACACGTCCTGAGACGATACTTGGAGATACTGCGGTTGCTGTAAATCCGGCTGATACAAGATACAGCAGTTTTATAGGTAAGGATGTAATTATTCCTGTTGTTGGAAGGGTGATACCTGTTATCGCGGATACTGTAGTTGAAATGGAATTCGGTACCGGAGCATTAAAGATTACCCCTGCCCATGACCCGAATGACTTTGAGGTCGGCAACAGGCACGGACTTCCTAAGATAAAGGTAATGACTGATGACGGAAAGATGAACGACGATGCCGGGCAGTATAAAGGAATGGACAGATTTGAGTGCAGGAAGGCGATTCTCAAAGACCTTACCGACAGGGGAGAGCTTGTAAAAGAGGATAATCACCTTCATGCAGTGGGTCATTGTTACAGGTGCAAGACTATAATAGAACCCAATGTGTCAAAACAGTGGTTTGTTAAGACAAAGCCGCTTGCTGAACCGGCTATCCGGGCAGTTGAAGAGGGCAAGGTTACAATTATCCCGAAAGGCTGGGAGAATACATATTTTGAATGGATGAATAATATCAAAGACTGGTGTATATCAAGGCAGATATGGTGGGGACATCAGATACCGGCATGGCATTGTAAAGCCTGCGGGGGAGTTACAGTTGACAGGGATAATCCTTCAGCCTGCAAACAATGCGGCAGTCCTGATATTTTACAGGATGAGGACGTGCTTGATACATGGTTCTCTTCTGCCTTATGGCCCTTCTCGACATTAGGCTGGCCTGAGAAGACAGAGGATCTAAAACGGTTTTATCCGACGTCTGTCCTTGTTACCGGATTTGACATACTCTTTTTCTGGGTAGCCCGTATGATGATGATGGGGATTAAATTTATGGGGGATGTCCCTTTTAAAGAGGTATGTATCCATGCACTCGTCAGGGATGCTGAGGGACAGAAGATGAGCAAATCAAAGGGGAATGTTATTGACCCCCTGATTATAATGGGGAAGTATGGTACGGATGCACTAAGATTTACACTGGCCTCGATGTCTTCACCGGGCCGTGACATTAAGCTCTCCGAAGAACGCATTGAGGGGAACAGGAATTTTGCAAACAAGATATGGAATGCGTCAAGATTTATAATGATGAATTCAGAAGGTGCGGTTCGTCTTGATAAAGATTATCTGACACTCCCTGATAAATGGATACTGAGCCGCTTGAATAATACAATAGCAGAGATTTCAGGGATGCTGGGTGAGTACCGGTTTGATCTGGCATCAGGTACAATCTATAAATTCTTCTGGCATGAGTTCTGCGACTGGTATCTGGAATTTGCAAAACTACAAATTGCTGAAGGAGGACAGAGGAAGGAGAACACTTCTGCGGTTTTGTTAAACACGCTGGATAATGTACTGAGACTGCTTCATCCCTTTATGCCTTTTATTACTGAGGAGATATATCAGAACGGCGATTTTAATAATAAGGGTCCATCTTTGATGGTCTCCGGATACCCTGTAGTTGAAGAGCCGCTTCTGAATGATTCTGCAGAGAAGGATATGGAGTCAGTTATGGAGGTTATAAAGACTGTAAGGAGTATGAGGTCAGAGTTGAATATCCCGCCGTCTCAGATTGTGGATGTCCATCTCAAGATTGCTGATAAATCTCTCATGAGCGGGGCGATTACAAAGGGGCATGAAAATCAGCGGGACAAGAATGTCCCGCCTATCCTCAATTTAGGCACGGATAGGCGGGGTTTTCCAACCCCGCCGGAGGGATTTTCTAATGAATTCCTAAACAATTTGCTCGAAGACAATTTTATATATCTGAAGAGGCTTGCATGGATCAAGGATGTTGTGATTGGTAAAGATATTAAGCGTCCTGAGAAGTCTGCTATCTCTGTGTTCTCAGGAGGTGAGATTTACCTGCCGCTTGAAGGTGTAATTGATATAGATAAAGAGAAGAGGCAGTTGAGTAAACGTCTCAGTGATATGAATAATGAGATTGAAAGGATTAACAGTAAGTTGTCTAATAAGAGTTTTATTGAAAAGGCCCCTGAAGAGATAGTTCAGAAGGAAAAAGGAAAATATCAGGAGCTGACGGAGCAGAAATTGAGAATTGAGGCTAACCTGTCATGGCTTGGTTCATAGATGCAGAATGACCTTTCTTTAATTGAGATCGGGAAGATTGTTAATAACGCACTTTCGGAAGATATAGGTTCAGGTGATATAACAACTGCTTTCCTGATTCCTGAGAATATGGATGCTGTAGGGACTATTATTGCAGAAGAGGATATAGTTCTGGCAGGTATCAGGGTTGCAGAAGAGGTGTTCAAGACCCTTGATGTGGAAGTAATATTTGAGGCTCTGGCAGGGGATGGAGAGTCAGTAAAGTCAGGAACTAACATTGCACGTCTGCACGGAAAGGCAAGGACGCTTCTTACCGGTGAGAGGGTGGCACTAAATTTTCTGCAGAGGCTTTCAGGGATTGCGACACTGTCACGGAAATACAAAGAGGCTGTTGCCGGATTTCCTGTCAGGATAGTTGATACAAGAAAGACCACTCCGGGATTGAGGTCTCTTGAGAAGTATGCTGTGAGGGCCGGAGGCTGTTGGAATCACAGGTATGGTTTGTTTGACGGGATTCTTATAAAGGAAAACCACATAGCATTGACAGAAGGGGTTGCAGTGGCTATAACTTCTGTGAAAAAAAAAGTGCCTCATACAATAAAGATAGAGATAGAGGTCAGTAATATTGAAGAGGTTAGAGAAGCAGTGAGAGGCGGTGCAGATATTATCCTGTTGGACAACATGGACCTTCAGATGATGCGTGAAGCAGTCAGCATTATCAGAGAACATAAGGCAAAACAGATATTGATAGAGGCATCAGGCGGAATGACGCTTGACAGAATAAGAGATGTTGCGGCAACCGGCGTAGACATTATTTCAGCAGGTGCATTAATACATTCAGCGGTGTGGGCCAACCTGAGTATGGATGTGAATAAAGAACTGTCATGAGCTGGTGGTTCACAAATGGCAATGAAAACCCCACCCTCACCCGGACCCTCTCCCTGAGGGAGAGGGTGCTTAGTTTATTCCCTCCCCTTCAAGGGGAGGGTTAGGGTGGGGATGGGGTCATTTTCGGATGAATAACAATGCAAGTTGAAAAAATAGACAATCTCATCTTAAACACTTTCAAAGAAAGGCAGGATGAGTTTGTCTCTGGTCAGGCAATAAGCAATCAGATTAAGATAACGAGGGCAGCGGTCTGGAAGCATATTGAGGGGTTGAGGAAGAAGGGGTACGTTATCATTAGTGTTCCGTCAAAAGGTTACAAGTTGATAGAGACGCCTGACATACTCTCTGCCGCAGATATAAAAAAAGAAATAAAAACTACGGTAATAGGTAATGACATACTCGTATTTGATGAGGTTAAATCTACTAATGACATTACAATGGAGCTTGCATCAAAAGGGGGCAAGGAAGGTCTTGTGGTAATTGCTGAATCTCAACTACACGGCAAGGGGCGGCTTGGGAGGCAGTGGATATCACCAAAGGGTGTTAATATATATGCATCATTCCTTATAAGACCTGAGATTCCACCTGTAAATGCACCGGTTTTGACCATGATGGCATCCCTTGCAGCGGCTGAGGCTATTGCAGGGACAACAGGTCTTGAGGCATGGATAAAATGGCCCAATGATATTCTTGTGAATCAGAAAAAGATTTCAGGTATTCTGACTGAGATGAATGCTGAGGAAGAGAAGATAAATTATGTTGTTATCGGAATCGGGATAAATGTTAATATGAAAAACGAAGACTTTCCTGATAGTTTCAGGATTCCTGCAACGTCTGTTATGGATAGCCTTGGAAGGAAGTCGGATCGCACTAAACTCTTATGTTTCCTTATTGAGTCAATGGATTCAAACTATGAGTACCTGAGAAAAAAAGGCATCATGTCAATTATGAGTAAGTGGCGTAAGCTCTGTATTACACTTAATAAAATGATAAAGGTTACATCTGCGGGCGGTGCTATTACAGGGGTTGCAGAAGACATTACTACGGAAGGCGGGCTTGTAATAAGGATTGGAGAAGATTCAACAAAGGTAATTTATTCAGGTGATGTGACAGTGATGGAGTAATGGGGAACTTATGCTTCTTGCAATAGACATTGGAAATACAAACATAGTATTCGGCTTATATGAAGACAAGAATATTGTTGACTATTGGCGCATTAACTCTGACCAGAACAAGACAGCAGATGAATACGGGATACTATTTCGTGAGGCTATCAGGTCTGTAAGTCCTGGTATAAAAAATATTGATAATGTGATTATGTCTTCTGTAGTCCCTCCTCTTACAACGATTATTAAGAGGATGGTAAAAAGATATTTCAAGCTCGATACTATTCTTGTAGATGAGAATATTAAAACAGGGCTTACGATATGTTATGATAACCCCAAAGATGTCGGGGCTGACCGTATAGTTAATGCAGTTGCAGCGTATTCAATTTACGGCGGGCCTGTTATTATAGTTGACTTTGGTACTGCGACCACGTTTTGTGCGGTTAGCGGGGCATCAGAATACATGGGCGGTGTGATTGTCCCGGGGATTATGATTTCACTTGATGCACTATCACAGAGGGCTGCCAAGCTTCCCAAGGTTACACTTGAACCACCGGCAAAAGTGATTGGCAGGAGTACAGTAACAAGCATACAGTCCGGTATTGTTTATGGATATGCAGGATTAGTGGATGAGTTAGTGGAACGTATCAAAAATGAGATGGGGCAGGAGATGGAAGGTGAACCTTATGTAGTCGCCACCGGCGGCCTTGCAGAGATGATAGCCGCACAGACAAGGAATATAAAAGAGATAAATCCAATGCTGACTCTGGAGGGGTTGAGGCTGATTTTTGAAATGAACCGTTGACGCTGAAGTAAGAAGCAAGAAGCAAGAAGTTAGAAACAAGAAAATAGAAGCAGGAAATAAGAAATTCCCCCTCCCTTGACGGGAGGGGGGTAGGGGGAGGGTGAGCTATGGGGATGTTGGATAACGATGATATTCAGAAAGAAGAGGCAGCAGATTTTTCAGGGGAAACTATGGAATCATTACAAGATGCATTAAATAAGAAAGAGGCTGAATGTAAAGAGATGAGTGATAAGTATCTCAGGGCACTTGCTGAGATGGATAATTACAGGAAGAGGGTTGCGAGGGAACAGGCTGATTCAGTAAAATATGCAAATGAGAAGATACTAAGTGATTTACTGACTGTGGTTGACAATTTAGACCGGGCAATCCAGCACTCTAAGGAGAAAAAAGATTTTGATGCACTGATTGATGGTTTAGACCTTACACTTAAAGAGTTCAGGGGTGTGATGGATAAGTATGGTGTAAAAGGTATTGAGACGATCGGGGAGGTATTTGATCCTGAGAAACATCATGCGGTCTCAATCGTGGAGTCAGAGACCCATGAGGATAATAGTATAGTAGATGAATTTCGTAAGGGATATATCCTGAATGACAGGGTGATAAGGCACTCACTTGTTAGTGTGGCAAAAAAGAAAGAATAATTTGAAAAAAGATAAGGTGCAATCCCTTGAATTTTTAGTTAGGGATGATTAATAAATATTGCAAGTGTGTCCTTAAAATAGAGGAAGACTAAACAATTCAGATTATCTTCCCTCCCTGCCCCTAAATATCCTCCCCCCTGGCGGGGGAGGACAAAGGTGGGGGGGATTTATTAAATAGGGAGGGGCGCTGAGATGTTAGTTTCTATGTTGGGATTGGAATTAACTTAATAAAAAATAGGAGGAGAAAACAATGGGAAAGGTTATAGGTATTGACCTTGGGACAACTAATTCATGTGTGGCTGTAATGACCGGCGGTGAACCTGTGGTCATACCGAATGCTGAAGGAAACAGGACAACACCTTCTGTCGTGGCGTTCACAGACAAGGGGGAGAGGTTGGTCGGGGCTATTGCAAAAAGACAGGCAATAACAAATCCTGAGAACACAATATTTTCAATAAAGAGGCTTATAGGCCGCAAATTTAATTCTCCGGAGGTCTCAGGGGCGAAAAAGAAACTTCCATATCATATTGTAGAGGCACCGAACGGTGATGCCCATGTTGAGGTCAGAGGGAAGGTATACAGCCCTGCTGAAATCTCTGCAATGATTCTCCAGAAGATGAAACAGACAGCAGAGGATTATCTTGGAGAAACGATAACAGAGGCCGTTATTACAGTTCCCGCTTACTTTGATGACAGCCAGAGGCAGGCTACAAAGGATGCCGGGAAAATAGCCGGTCTTGAGGTGCTGAGGATTATCAATGAACCGACAGCCGCTTCACTGGCCTACGGCCTTGACAGGAAGAAGGATGAAAGGATTGCAGTCTATGACCTCGGCGGCGGCACATTTGATATATCAATACTTGAGATAGGCGAGGGTGTGTTTGAGGTCAAATCAACAAACGGAAATACATACCTCGGCGGCGATGACTTTGATTTGAAAATAATTGACTGGCTTGCAGATGAATTCAAAAAAGATCAGGGCATTGACCTGAAGAATGATAAGATGGCCCTTCAGAGATTAAAAGAGGGGGCAGAGAAGGCGAAGATAGAATTATCATCATCAATGGAAACCGACATAAACCTTCCGTTTATAACAGCAGACGCATCCGGACCAAAACATCTGACTATGAAGCTTACCAGAGCCAAACTGGAACAACTTGTTGATGATTTGGTGGACGGATCTGTTGAACCATGCCGTAAGGCATTGTCTGATGCCGGTGTCGGCACAAATCAGATAGATGAGGTAGTCCTTGTCGGCGGGCAGACCAGGATGCCTATGGTACAAAAGGTCGTAAAGGAATTTTTCAATAAAGAACCGCACAGGGGTGTGAATCCTGATGAGGTTGTTGCGATCGGTGCAGCAATACAGGCAGGGGTATTAAAAGGCGAGGTAAAGGATGTGCTTCTTCTGGATGTTACACCGCTTTCACTTGGGATTGAGACGCTTGGCGGGGTTTTTACTAAACTTATAGAGAGGAATACAACCATACCTTCCCGTAAGAGTCAGATATTTTCTACTGCTGTTGATAATCAGACCGCTGTTACAATCAAGGTCAATCAGGGTGAGAGGGAGATGGCCTCGGATAATAAGTTGTTAGGTATGTTTGAACTTATGGGCATCCCTCCTGCTCCGAGGGGAATCCCTCAGATTGAGGTAACATTTGATATTGATGCAAACGGGATTGTCCATGTCTCTGCAAAGGATAAGGCTACAGGAAAGGAACAGTCCATCAGGATTACGGCATCAAGCGGACTCTCTGAGGAAGAGATAAAGAAGATGGTTAAGGATGCAGAGGCACATGGTGAAGAGGATAAGAAGAAGAAACAGCTTGTTGAGGCGAAGAATGAGGCAGACAATATGGTTTATTCTGTTGAGAAATCGCTGAAAGAGTTTGGGGATAAGGTCTCTGAGGATGAAAAAACCAGTATCCAGTCGGCCATTGACAATACAAAGAAGGCAATGGAGTCTGATAACGTGGATACTATAAAGAACGCAATACAGGAACTGAGTACTGTATCTCATAAGCTTGCTGAGGAGATGTATAAAAAGGCGAGTGCAGAAGGTGGTGCCGGCGGAGGCTTTACCCCGCCTTCCGGAGGAGAACATGCAGAAGGAGAGAAGCCTAAGGAAGATGTAGTGGATGCGGATTTTGAAGAGGTGGATAAAGAGAAGAAGTAGGAAAGACAGTGGATAGTGATTAGTGATTAGTGGATAGTTAGAAGTAAGAGGTAAGAGGCAAGAAGTAAGAAAAAGATATCCTACATCCTTGAGGGGAGGGGGGGTCTTATAATTCCCTCCCCCTTGAGGGGGGAGGGTTAGGGCGGGGGTGAGCTATGGAGATTTTCAGGTGAACCGTGATGAAACTGGGTTTCACAAAGGGCCATGAAAATCAGCGGGACAAGAATGTCCCGCCTATCCTCATAGAAATGGATAGGCGGGGTTTTCTTACCCCGCCGGAAGGGATTTTCGAGTGACCAGTTGAGGAGATATTTTGGGGGATAAGAGAGATTATTATGAAGTGCTGGGGGTTGGCCGCGATGCTTCAAATGATGAATTAAAAAAGGCATACCGTAAGCTTGCAATTAAATACCATCCGGATAAAAACCCTGGAAATAAAGAGGCTGAAGATAAGTTTAAAGAACTTAGTGAGGCTTATGAGGTACTCAGTGACCCTGAGAAACGCAACGTGTATAACACATACGGTCATGCTGCCGGTGCCGGAGGCTTTGGAGGTTTCGGTGGAGGCGGAGGCGGCTTCGGTGATATATTTGAAGACATCTTTGAAGACTTCTTCGGTGGAGGCCCGAGACGGAGAACCCGTGCAGAGAAGGGGTCTGACCTAAGATATGATATTGAAATATCCTTTGAAGAGGCGGCCTTCGGGTTAGAGAAAAAGATAAACATCCCACGCATGGAGGGATGTACCGCATGTAATGGTACCGGTGCAAAGTCCTCAACAAAGGTTTCTACTTGTCCTCAATGTAAAGGTTCAGGTCAGATAAGAATTCAACAGGGCTTTTTTACACTAAGCAGGACATGTTCGCATTGCGGTGGTGAAGGCCGTATCATTACTGACCCTTGTGATAAATGCCGCGGCAGGAAGAGGGTACAGAGGGAACGCACACTGTCATTAAAAGTCCCGCCTGGCGTAGAGACCGGATCGAGGTTAAGGTTATCAGGTGAAGGTGAAGGCGGTGTCAATGGAGGACCGCCCGGAGATTTGTATGTTGTAATCTCCGTCAGAGAACACCCGCACTTTGTGCGGGAAGGGAACGATATAATCTGTAAGGCATCAATAAGTTTTGTACAGGCAACACTTGGTGCGAATATAGAAGTCCCGACACTTACAGGGAATACCACCCTTAATATAAAACCTGGTACACAGCCGGGAAGTACACTGCGAATTAAAGGTAAAGGCATTGCTGACGTGAGGGGGTGCGGGATTGGGGATCAGATTGTAAGGGTTGACGTGGACATCCCCAAGAAACTCTCTGACAGACAGAGAGAACTGCTCGAGGAATATGCAAAAGTCTCCGGCGAAGAAACAGGTTCCAACAGCGGCGGATTTTTTAAAAAAGTTAAGGACATGTTTTAAGGGATTCACCTGAAAATAACCCCATCCCCACCCCCCGATTACTACTTCGGGGGCAGGCTCTGACCCTCCCCATATTAAATAGGCGGGGAGGGAATAAACTCAGCACCATCTCCCTCAGGGAGAGGGGCCGGGTGAGGGTGGGGGTGAGCTGTGTAAAAGGTTTATCATCACTTGCCGAATTTCTTCATAAAAAAATCTTCCATAAAAGATAACCGGATTGAGCTTACCGGTGATGTATTGCATCACCTTCGTGATTCACTCCGCATAAAAACAGGGGAGCAAATTTCCTGTGTGGATGAAGAGGGAACCGGATACACAATCAAAGTTTCAGTACTGCGCAGGGAGCTTCTTACCGGAGAGATTATTAGTAAGGAGGAGCATGATAAAAGGACATCGTTACATATTAATTTAGTCCAGTCACTCCCAAAAGGGCCTAAGTTTGATTTTATCATTCAGAAATCAACAGAGCTTGGTGTTACCACGATTACGCCGGTAGTATCTGAACGGTCTGTAGTAAAACTTGAGAAGGAACGCGGTGAAGGTAAACACCTTCGCTGGGAGAGGATAGCCCTTGAGGCGGCCCAACAGTCTGGCCGCCGCGACATACCGGATATTTCCCAACCTGCCATCCTCCGTGATTTTCTCTCCTCTTATGCAAAATGTGATCTGAACCTTCTGTTATGGGAAGGTGAAAAAATAAAGAGAATAAAAGATGTTTTAAGAAATGCCGGGGAAGTAAAGAGTGTAACTATCCTCGTTGGCCCGGAAGGCGGGTTCTCAGATAAAGAAGTTGAACTCGCAGTATCCTCAGGCTTTATCCCGGTATCACTTGGAGAGTTAATCCTCAGGACTGAAACAGCCCCGATAGTCGCACTTTCTATTCTGCAGTATGAGTTCACGGGTTAGTGTTACTTCACTCTCATCTCTGAATGTCTTTATCCCCGATAAAAGCAGTCGGGACCGCATATAGCTTTTCCCATATCGAAGACCTTGTTTTTTTAATAGCATAGTGTAACAATTTCTCATATATGAAAAAATTTTACCGGCAATCAATTGAAGAGGTGTTACGGGTTTTAGATTCTAATCCTGAAGGGCTTTCTCAGGAAGAGGCAAAGAGGCGTCTTATTGAAAACGGTCCCAATGAACTCAAGGCTGCGGAAAAGAAGGGGCCTGTCGGGATGTTTATTGATCAGTTTAAAAACTTCATGATCATTATCCTGATTGCTGCGGCTGTTGTCTCAGGAATTATCGGAGAAACAGCGGACACTATTGCCATCATGGTGATAGTTATCATCAATGCCATAATAGGTTTTATTCAGGAATACAGGGCAGAAAAGGCGATGGAGGCATTGAAGCTCATGGCCTCTCCGACTGCAGTAGTTATAAGGGAGGGTATGCAAACACCCATTCCCTCCCCTGATATTGTGAAAGGCGACATAGTAATGTTAGAGGCCGGTATGATAGTTCCGGCTGACATCAGGATTATGGAGAGTTTCCACCTAAAGACAGAGGAGGCTGCATTAACAGGAGAATCCCATCCGGTTGAAAAGACTACATCAGAACTACATGAAGATATGATCCCGCTCGGAGACAGAAGAAACATGGCTTACAAGGGGACTACGGTTAGTTACGGCCGTGCAAAAGGTGTTGTTGTCTCTACCGGAATGGAGACAGAGCTTGGGCGAATCGCAACTATGCTTCAGGAGGAAGAGGAAGTAAAAACACCTTTACAAAAACGACTTGAGAAGGTCGGGCAGCTTCTGGGTATTACAGCAATTGCTATATGTGCAATAGTATTTTTAGTCGGTATCCTGAGAGGCGAATCTGCTATCCTGATGTTTCTTACATCAATAAGCCTTGCAGTAGCGGCCATTCCCGAGGCGCTTCCGGCAGTAGTGACAATTTCACTTTCATTAGGCGCCATGAAGCTGGTTAAACAGAACGTACTAATAAGAAAACTTCCTGCTGTAGAGGCACTCGGTTCAGTGACATATATCTGTACTGATAAGACAGGTACCCTAACAATGAACAGGATGTCGGTTGAAGAGATTTATGTAGACGGGGAAGTATTATCCAGTGCGGAATTTACAAATTCAAAAAATCCCCCTCCCTTGACGGGAGGGGGGCAGGGGGAAGGTGGGCCCCTCCATCTTCTATTGACAGCGATGGCATTAAGTAATGATGCGGCCGTAGATAGTAATGGGAAGACTACAGGTGACCCGACAGAGACAGCACTTTTTTCCGCTGCAGAGAATGCAGGATTTAAAAAGACTGAGCTTCAAAAATATTATCCACGCACAGCAGAGATTCCATTTGATTCGGACAGGAAGTGCATGACGACGGTTCACAGGATAACCCACCCTCACCTTAATCCTCTCCCTGAGGGAGAGGAAATTTCCCTCCCCGACAATAAATGTGGGAGGGGCAGGGTGCGGATGGGGTCATCTCATGGCTTTGTTTCCTTTACCAAAGGCGGGGTAGAGGTCATTATTGATAAGGCAAAGAATATCCTGACGTCTTCAGGCCTAAAGGATATTGATAAAGAAGAGTTGATACGGGTAAGTGAAAGGATGGCCGCTGACGGGCTGAGGGTGCTTGCCATCGGCATAAGGGAATGGGATGCGCTTCCTCAAGACATAACGCCTGACAGTATGGAATGTAATCTCACCATTCTCGCATTTGCAGGTATTATGGACCCGCCTCGGGTTGAGGCAAAGGATGCTGTTGTAATATGCAAATCCGCAGGAATTAAACCTGTAATGATAACAGGAGATCACCCTATAACTGCAAGGGCTATAGGGAGGAAGATCGGAATCATCTCCGATGACACAGACGTGATGACAGGTCCGAGGCTTGAAAGACTTCCAATGGATGAATTCGAAAATAAGATAGAAGACATTAGTGTATATGCGAGGGTAGCCCCTGAACAGAAGCTCAAGATTGTTAAGGGCCTGCAGGATAAGGGTGAGTTTGTTGCAATGACAGGGGATGGCGTGAACGATGCACCTGCATTAAAAAGGGCTGACATAGGTATTGCAATGGGAATAACAGGTACGGATGTTTCCAAGGAGTCTGCACACATGATTCTCCTTGATGATAATTTTGCCACTATTGTCTCAGCAGTAGGTGAGGGAAGAAGGATATACGACAATATAAGAAAGTTTTTTAAATATATGCTGACAAGCAACTCAGCAGAGATATGGACGATATTTTTAGCGCCTTTCCTTGGACTTCCGATACCGCTCCTGCCCATACATATCCTCTGGATAAACCTTGTAACAGACGGCGCCCCAAGCCTTGCCCTTTCTACTGAACCGGCAGAGGGTGATGTGATGAAGAGAAATCCAAGGCGGCCTGATGAGGGACTATTCTCAGGTGGTATGTGGCAGCATATTATTTGGGTCGGTTTACTAATGGGCGGGGCTACACTATTTACGCAGGCTTATGCAATCAAAACCGGACACGGTCACTGGCAGACGATGGTCTTTACTGTGCTCTGTCTCTCCCAGTTCGGTCATGTCATGGCAATAAAATCTGAAAACAAGTCACTGTTTTCCGGCGGCATTTTTTCTAATAAACCCCTGCTGATTACTGTAATCCTGAGCTTCCTGCTCCAACTGGCGACAATTTACATGCCTATCCTGAATCGTGTATTCAAGACCGAGCCGCTTACCTTTTCTGAATTAATGTTTACACTCGTTTTGTCATCAGTTGTTTTTATTGCAGTAGAGATTGAGAAATGGGTAAAGCGAAGGTTAGAAGTTAGAGGCAAGAAGTCAGAGGCAAGAAGTTAGATGGAAGCTATAGGCGGGACATTCTTGTCCAACATTCAAAAGTTAGAAATTATAAACAGATGATCACTGTTATTCGTAACCCTTCAGTGAGGCGTGGTGACACGAAAAAACTACTTGCGTTCTGGTTGCCATCTATGGTACAACATGATGAATGGAGATGGCGGTCAGATATCGTGGCAGAGAATTCGCCCATGAGGAAATAGCCGAAGTACG
>JACRGV010000092.1 GCA_016212215.1 Nitrospirota bacterium | reverse complement strand
GGCAGAGGTATATGTATTGACAAAGGAGGAGGGTGGTCGTCATACACCGTTCTTTAATGGATACCGTCCGCAGTTTTACTTCAGGACAACGGATGTGACAGGAATTACGCAGTTGCCTGAGGGAGTAGAGATGGTAATGCCCGGAGACAATGTTTCCATAGAGGGTTCATTGATAACACCTATTGCAATGGATGAGGGATTGAGGTTTGCAATCAGGGAAGGCGGCAGGACAGTCGGTGCAGGAGTTGTTAGTAAGGTGATAGAGTAGGCAAGAAGTCAGAAGCAAGAAGTTAGATAAGGAAGATAACAAAGGAGTTAAGATATGCGCGATATAATAACGCTGGCTTGTGGTGAATGTAAGAACCGTAATTATTCAACAACAAAGAACAAAAGGAATACTCAGGACAAAATAGAGTTGAAGAAGTATTGTTCCTGTTGCAGGAAACATACGCCGCATAAAGAGGTGAAGTGAGGATAGAGGCAAGAAGCAAGAAATAAGAAGCAAGAAGTAAGAGGTTGTGTGGAATATGAATTATTTAAATCACAGGCCAGTAGCTCCAACGGCTAGAGCACCGGTCTCCAAAACCGGGTGATGGGGGTTCGAATCCCTCCTGGCCTGCCAATGAGCCGGTATAAGCAAGAAGTTAGAGGTAAGAAGCAAGAAGTTAGATTGACTGTGATAATTAGGATACGAATTTAGCAAATAAATAAGTTTTTATTCGTGATTATTTTTTAAGGATATTTAGCTGAATTATATGAAGGAGTAAAATAAGAATTGGAATATTCAAAATTAATAGGTAATGTAAAAGACTTTTTTGAGGAAGTTAAGACAGAAACCAAAAAGACCACATTTCCATCAAAGGAAGACACAATTGGAACCACCCTTGTTGTAATTGTTTTTGTTTTGATATGTACGATTTACATGTGGGCTGTAGACGTATCATTAACAACAATAATTGCAAAGATACTTCCATAAGTTATTTGGTTTAATTGAATATTGGATTGGGAAATTAACGAGGATTTCATGGCTAAACTATGGTATGTAGTTCACACTTATTCAGGATTTGAGAATAAGGTAAAGGCAAACATGGAAGAAAGGATCGGCAGTCTCGGCTTGACTGAAAAGTTCGGACAGATACTGATTCCTACTGAGAATGTGGTTGAATTAAAGGAAGGGAAAAAGAGGGTTGCTACCAAAAAGGTTTTTCCAGGATATATTCTTGTTGAAATGGACATGATGGATGAGACATGGGGGCTTGTTACTAATACACCTAAGGTAACAGGTTTTGTCGGAGGAGGCGGTGTCCCCTCACCTTTATCAGATAAAGAGGTGGAATCCGTCAGGCAGCAGATGGATGCAAGCATTGCAGCGCCAAGAAGCCGGATACAGCTTAACAGAGGAGATGCAGTGAGAATCATTGTCGAGCCTTTCTTCGGGTTTAATGGTGTTGTTGATGATGTAGATCTTGACCACGGCAAGGTAAAGGTACTTGTGAGTATTTTTGGAAGGGCAACACCGGTGGAATTGGATTTTCTGCAGGTGGAAAAATTATAATTGAAGGGAGAATTAAGAGATGGCAAAAGAGATATTAAGGGTTATTAAATTACAGCTTCCTGCAGGTAAGGCGAATCCGGCTCCTCCTGTTGGTCCGGCGCTTGGACAGCATGGTGTAAATATAATGGAATTCTGTAAAGGATTTAATGCAAAAACACAGGGCCAGGAAGGGACAATAATTCCGGTAGAGATAACTGTTTATTCTGACAGGTCTTTTGTTTTTGTGCTAAAGACACCGCCTGCGTCTGAACTGTTGAAGAAGGCAGCAGGTATTGTAAAAGGTTCCGGAGTCCCAAATAAAGATAAGGTCGGCAGGCTTACAAGAGAACAGGTTCGCGAGGTGGCTAAAACAAAGACACCTGACCTGAATAGCTATGATATTGATGCGGCATATAATATTATCGCCGGTACGGCAAGAAGTATGGGGATTGATATAACAGAGTAATTAAAGAACAGTAAGCAGTAAGCAGTGAGCAAAAAAAAACAGACAGATGAAATCGTTTTTCTGCTTACTGTTCACTGTTTACTGCTAACTAATGAAAAGAGGGGTTTACGATGGGTAAGAATTATCAAAACAGTCTTGAAAAGGTAGACAGAAACAAGTTTTATTCTCTTGAAGAGGCGATTGCGATGGCAAGGGAGACTGCATGGGCAAAATTTGATGAGAGTGTTGACCTGGCAGTAAAACTCGGGGTTGATCCAAGACATTCTGATCAGATGGTTAGAGGCGCTGTGGTGCTCCCGAACGGCATCGGAAAGAGTGTACGTGTATTGGTATTTGCCAAAGGCGAGAAGGAGCGGGAGGCAAGAGATGCGGGTGCTGATTATGTCGGTGCTGAAGATATTGCTGAGAAGATAACCAATGGATGGATGGAGTTTGATCGTGTTGTTGCTACTCCGGATATTATGGCCATTGTAGGAAAGCTGGGAAAGATATTGGGGCCTCGCGGGCTAATGCCGAATCCTAAGCTCGGCACAGTTACCTTTGATGTCGGCAAGGCGGTTAAAGAGATAAAGCTCGGTAAGGTAGAGTACAGGGTAGATAAGACTTCAATAGTTCATGTACCTGTCGGGAAAAAATCATTTGATACAGGAAAGCTCCTTGAGAATGCGGCTGCTGTATTGGAATCTATCATAAAGGCAAAGCCGTCAACAAGCAAAGGCCGTTATCTCAAAACCATAACACTTTCGTCAACAATGGGAGTCGGTATCAGGATAGACCCGGCAGCAGTCGGGAATATGTTCGATTAAAACATAAGTCAGTAATGTCGGAGACAGTAGGCGTTTGTTCACTTAATTGAACCTTATGCGGTTCGGCCTGCCGAGACGAGTTATAAAAACAATTTATCCTTTCTCGGTTCGGTATGGTGTAATCTAAACAGAGAAAGGAGGGATATAGAATTTGGAAATGAATGTCAGTAAACAGGAAAAGGTAAAAGCAGTAGAGGAACTGCACAAAAAGTTTGAGAAGGCAGGTGCGGTAATTCTTACTGATTATAAAGGTATGACAGTTGCCCAGCTTACTGACCTGAGGATTCGCCTCAGGAAATGTGGTGCAGAGTATAAGGTAATCAAAAATACACTGGCAGTCAGGGCATCTGAAGGAACGGGTGTAAAAAAAGTAGATGAACATTTTACAGGGACAACAGGTGTTGTTTTTGGTTATGAAGACCTTGCTGCAACAGCTAAAGTAGTGCATGAGTTCAGCACTAAATTAGAGCCGTTTAAGTTAAGGGTCGGCGTATTTGAAGGCATTGTTCTTGATGCCGCCAGGATAAAAGAAGTAGCAAATATGCCGTCAAAAGAGGTATTGCTTTCTATGGCCCTCGGCAGTGTGAAATCCCCTCTATATGGCCTGGCTTATACCTTGCAGGGTATTATGAGCAAACTTGCGTATGCACTTAGTGCAGTTAAAGATACAAAAAACAATTAACTATTTTCATCTTAATAATAAACAATAATAACAAAGAGGAGAGATAAAGATGTCGGATGCAAATTTAACAATGGATGATGTGCTTAATTTTATTGACAACATGAAGGTTATCGAGCTTGCAGAGTTTGTAAAAAAGATTGAGGAAAGATACGGAGTTTCCGCTGCTGCACCGATGGCTGTTGCTGCTGCACCATCAGCAGGTGCTGCCCCTGCTGCAGTTGAAGAGAAGACAAGTTTTGATGTCATATTGACTTCTGCAGGAGATAAGAAGATTCAGGTTATTAAGGTAGTAAGAGAGCTTACAAACCTTGGGCTTAAAGAGGCTAAGGACCTTGTAGACGGTGCCCCAAAACCAATCAAGACAGGGGTTACCAAGGAAGAGGCAGAGACAATTAAGGCAAAGATAACAGAGAATGGCGGACAGGTAGAGGTAAAATAGATTGCAAGGGTTTGAGGGTTCGAGGGTTCCCCTTGACCCCTTGACCCATAAAGATACCAATTAACCTTTTTATGGGAGTGGATAATAAAACATGAATGATCCAATTATCAAAGGATGTATTGTAAGAAAAGATTTCTCAAAGATTCCGGCAAAGATTGAGATACCAGAATTATTAGAGATTCAGAAAAAGTCCTTTGAGAGGTTTATACAGAAAGATGTTCCTCCTGATCAGATAGAGGATTCCGGCCTCCATGCTGCTTTTAACAGCATATTCCCCATATCTGATTTTAATGAAACAGCAGTATTAAGATTTAGTGAATATTCTCTTGGAGAGTCCAAGTACGGAATATGGGAATGTATTGAGAGAGGGATGACTTATGCGGTCCCGATGAAGATAAGGGTAAACCTTGAGATACTGGAAAAGGATGAAAAGACCGGCGTAAAAAGTACCAGAGAAGTAAGAGAGCAATGGGTGTATCTTGGAGAGCTGCCTCTTATGACGGATAACGGGACATTTATTATTAATGGAACTGAACGTGTTGTTGTGAGCCAGCTTCAGAGGTCTCCCGGCGCATTCTTTACACATGATAAGGGAAGGACACATATCAGTGGAAAGGTCTTGTTTTCCGCGAGGATTATTCCATATAGGGGTTCGTGGCTTGATTTTGAGTTTGATACAAAGGATATTTTATATGCAAGAATAGACAGGAGAAGAAAATTTCCTGCAACAATACTGTTAAAGGCTTTAGGCTTCACAACTTATGATATCTTAAAATTATACTATCCTATAGAAGAGGTTTATGTAAAAAATAAGAAATTCTATAGTAAGATTGATGCAAAGGTAATCGGCGGCAGCAGGATCCCTTATGACATTATAAATGAGAAATCCGGTGAGATTTTGGTAAAAGAGGGTGTAAGGGTAACACCAGGTATGTTAAAAAAGATGGAGAATCTTGGGATTAAAGAGTTACCTCTTTCCTCTGAAAACCTTGCAGGCCGTATAGTCTTTAATGATATTGTTGATACTGAGACGGGTGAAGTTCTTGCAGGTTGTAATGGTGTTTTAACTGAAGCAGTTTTAGAAAATATTGCAAAGTCCGGCATTGAAAAGATAGACCTGCTCTACATTGATAATTTCCAGATACTTCCTGTTATCAGGGATACTTTATCACAGGAAACTATTGAGACATCCGATGCCGCTATTATCGAAATATACAAGAGACTCCGTCCGGGTGAGAGTCCCACAATAGATACTGCAAAGGTCATTTTTGATAACCTGTTTTTTAATTCTAAACGTTATGACCTTGCCCCTGTAGGCAGGCTTAAATTAAATAAGAAACTGGGGGTAGACGTACCGTTTACTCAAAGGGTACTGACATCTCAGGATATAATAGAGGCAATTAAATATCTTGTTAATCTGAAGGCCGGTAAAGGAGAGATAGACGATATTGACCATCTTGGAAACAGGAGGGTCAGGTGTGTAGGGGAACTCCTTGAGAATCAGTTCCGTATCGGTCTGGCAAGGATGGAGCGGACTATCAAGGAGAGGATGAATATTCTTGACCTTGAGGCTGCACTGCCGCATGACCTTATTAATGCCAAGTCTGTGATAGCGGCTGTAAAAGAGTTTTTCGGGAGCAGTCAGTTATCACAGTTCATGGACCAGACCAATCCATTGTCTGAGATTACCCATAAACGCAGGTTGTCAGCCCTTGGGCCGGGAGGTTTAACAAGAGAGCGTGCAGGATTTGAGGTCAGAGACGTTCACCCGACACACTACGGACGTATATGCCCGATTGAAACGCCTGAAGGTCCTAATATCGGGTTAATAACTTCACTATCAACTTATGCAAGGGTCAATGAATTCGGTTTCATTGAATCTCCATACAGAAAGGTTGTGAACGCTAAGGTGACTGATGATATAAATTATCTCTCTGCCATAGATGGAGATAAATATTATATAGCACAGGCAAATTCTCCGATGGATGCAGAAGGAAGGCTTACCTCAGAGAATGTATCTGCCCGTTACGGCGGCGACTTTGTACTGGTTTCTTCTGACAAGATTGAATATATGGATGTATCTCCCAAGCAGATTGTCAGTGTGGCTACCTCAATGATTCCGTTTCTTGAAAACGATGATGCAAACAGGGCATTGATGGGATCAAACATGCAGAGGCAGGCAGTCCCGCTAATTCATACTGAAGCTCCTTTTGTCGGTACAGGCATGGAAAAGATGGTTGCAAGAGATTCAGGAAGGGTAGTGCTGGCTAAAAAGGGCGGTACTGTTGAATATGTTGACGCAAACAGGATCGTAGTCAGGGTGGAGGAGATAAAATCTTCCGGCAGGCATAAAAAGGGTAAACCTCCCATGGAAGAGATGAGCCTTGATATATATAATCTTGTGAAATGTAAACGTTCAAACCAGAATACATGCATTAATCAGAAACCCATAGTGGATGCCGGACAGGTAGTAGAAAAGGGAGCGGTGCTTGCCGACGGCCCTGCTACAGACAGGGGAGAACTTGCACTGGGGCAGAATGTCCTTGTGGCATTTATGCCGTGGGATGGTTACAACTTTGAGGATGCAATTATTATAAGCGAAAGGCTTGCGAGGGAAGACAGATACACCTCTATACATATAGAAGAATTTGAGATTGAGGCAAGGGATACAAAACTCGGCAAGGAAGAGATAACAAGGGATATCCCTAATGTCAGTGAAGATGCACTGCGTAATCTTGATGAAAGCGGTATTGTGCGTATAGGCGCTGAGGTTAAACCGGGTGATATTATTGTTGCAAAGGTGGCACCTAAGGGGGAGACGCAGCTTACACCTGAAGAAAAACTACTCAGGGCTATATTCGGTGAGAAGGCAGGAGATGTAAAGGATGTCTCACTCACAGTGCCTCCTGGAATAGAGGGAACGGTTGTTGATGTAAGGATATTCTCCCGTAAGGGTGTTGAGAAAGATGAACGTTCAAAGAGCATTGAAAATGATGAGATATTAAGAATCCAGAAAGACCAGCAGGAAGAAGTTAGGATTATTGAAAAAGAAAAGAACAGGAGGCTGAAGAAATTCCTTATTGGGAAAGTTTCAGCAAAACATGTTATTGACCCTGCTTCAAAAAAGACAATCCTGCAGAAGAAAAAGGAATTTACTGAGGCTATCCTTCAGGATATGAGTGATGAAATTCTTGCTGATATTGTGCTGGACGATGCTGAAGATATGGAGAGCTTTGAGGAGATCGGCAGTTATGCACAACAGCAGATAGAGACATTGCAGGGGATATATGATGAGAAGATTAGCAGGGTTAAAAAGGGTGATGAACTTCCGCCGGGTGTTATAAAATTAGTAAAGGTTTATATTGCAATAAAAAGAAAAATGGCTGTCGGGGATAAGATGGCAGGAAGGCATGGTAATAAGGGGGTTGTATCAGTTATAATGCCTATGGAGGATATGCCTTTCCTCGAAGATGGTACCCCTGTAGATATGATACTAAATCCTCTTGGGGTTCCTTCAAGAATGAACATAGGGCAGATACTTGAGACACATCTTGGAATGGCTGCAAAGGCGTTAGGTATTCATGTTACTACACCTGTATTTGAAGGTGCTGCAGAGGTGGAGATAAAGGCCTTACTGGAGAAGGCAAAACTCCCTACTTCAGGTCAGATGGTGTTATATGATGGACGTACAGGACAGCGGTTTGATCGCCCTGTAACAGTAGGATATATGTATATGCTGAAACTTCATCACCTTGTAGATGACAAGATACATGCAAGGTCCATAGGCCCATATTCACTTGTAACTCAACAGCCGCTTGGAGGTAAGGCTCAGTTCGGAGGGCAGAGGCTCGGAGAGATGGAGGTGTGGGCATTAGAGGCGTATGGTGCAGCGGCAACACTTCAGGAATTTCTAACAGTTAAATCAGATGACGTCCCCGGGCGTTCAAAGATGTATGAGTCTATAGTTAAGGGAGAAAACTTCCTTACACCTGGGCTGCCTGAGTCTTTCAACGTATTGATAAAAGAATTGCAGAGCCTCGGCCTTGACGTCGAACTGCTGAAACATAAAGAGGAAAATTAAAAAAATAGTAAGCAGTAAGCTGTAAACAGTTAGCAGAATATAAGCTGATTAAGCATCTGTTCACTGCTTACTGCTAACTGCTTACTGCTAACTAAAAAATGGGGGTTTAAATGGCAATAACAGAGGATAAAAATTGGGAGAAGTTATACAGCTTATTCGAAAAGCCAAAGGAGCCGGTATCCTTTGATGCTATCAGGATACGCATTGCTTCTCCGGAGAAGATCCGGTCGTGGTCTCATGGTGAAGTAAAGAAGCCGGAGACTATAAATTACCGCTCTTTTAAGCCTGAGCGGGATGGACTTTTCTGTGCCAAGATATTCGGGCCTACAAAAGACTGGGAATGTTTGTGCGGAAAATACAAGCGGATGAAGCACAGAGGTGTTGTGTGTGATAAATGCGGTGTAGAGGTAATCCAGTCCAAGGTCAGGCGTGAAAGAATGGGGCATATTGAACTTGCCGCCCCTGTTGCACATATATGGTTTCTTAAAGGACTTCCAAGCAGGATCGGGAATCTGCTTGACATGACACTCCGTCATCTTGAGAAGGTTCTCTATTTTGAGAGTTATATTGTTACAGATATCGGCGAAGTGCCTCCTTCTGTTATAAAGGAAAGAGACCTCCTGACTGAAGACGAATACAGGAGGCTTCAGCAGCAGTATGGCCCATCTTCTTTTAAGGCCGGCACAGGTGCGGAATCAATCAAGGACCTTCTTGTCAAACTTGACCTTGAAACACTTTATGTTGAGGTAAGAACAAAGATTGAGAATGCAAGCAGTCTTGCTATCAAAAAGAAACTGAGCAAACGGCTCAAGATTATTGATGCCTTTAGAAAATCCCTCAATAAACCTGAATGGATGATAATGGATGTTATACCGGTTATTCCCCCGGAGTTAAGGCCATTGGTTCCTCTTGACGGCGGCAGGTTTGCGACATCAGACCTTAATGACCTATACCGCAGGGTAATCAACAGGAATAATCGTTTGAAGAAACTTATGGAGCTAAAGGCCCCAGGAGTTATTATACGTAATGAAAAGAGGATGCTTCAGGAGGCAGTGGATGCCTTATTTGATAACGGCAGAAGGGGCAGAGTTATACGCGGGCCGAATAAGAGACCCCTTAAATCATTAAGCGATATGCTTAAAGGAAAGCAGGGGAGATTCAGGCAGAACCTTCTTGGAAAGAGGGTTGATTATTCAGGCAGGTCGGTTATTGTTGTAGGTCCTGACCTGAAACTCCATCAGTGCGGTCTTCCCAAGAAGATGGCACTTGAGCTTTTTAAGCCGTTTATCTTTCACAGGCTTGAAGAGAAGGGTTATGCCACCACTATAAAGAGTGCAAAAAAGATGGTGGAGAAGGAAAGGCCGGAGGTCTGGGACATCCTTGAAGAGGTCACAAAAGAGCATCCCGTGCTTCTTAACAGGGCGCCGACACTGCACAGACTCGGTATTCAGTCTTTTGATCCTATACTTATCGAGGGTAAGGCGATAAAGCTCCATCCATTGGTCTGTGTTGCGTTTAATGCAGACTTTGACGGTGACCAGATGGCTGTTCATATACCGCTTTCTGTTGAGGCACAGATTGAGGCGAGGGTATTAATGCTTTCTGTTAATAATATTCTTTCACCTGCACATGGCGGTCCTATCGTTGTTCCTACTCAGGACATAGTCCTTGGCTGTTATTACCTGACAAAAGAGCGTGCAGGTGCAAAAGGGGAAGGGAGGGTGTTTTCTTCTCCTGTTGAGGTCAGGGCGGCTTTTGATGCAGGTGTTATTGAAGAACATGCAAAGATTAAGGTTAGGATAGAAGGCAAACTTACTGATACAACTACTGGAAGGGTTTTGCTTGGAGAGATAAAACCGGCAAATATGCCGTTTGCTCATGTAAACAAGGTTATGAATAAGAAAGAGATTAGCAAGCTGATTGACAGATGCTACAGGGAATCAGGGCATCGTGAGACAGTGGAGTTTCTTGATAAGATAAAAGAGATGGGGTTCAGGTCAGCTACGAAGTCTGGGCTTTCAATCTCTATTGACGACATGCATATCCCAACGAAAAAGGCACAGCTTATTGAAAAGGCTGAGAAGGAGATATTTGAGGTTCAGCAGCAGTATTCAGAAGGCTTGATAACAAATGGTGAAAGATACAATAAGGTTATTGATATATGGGCTCATGTAACAGAGATGGTTGCAACAGAGATGATGGCTGAGCTGGGGGGCGGAAATAAAGATAAGAGGGATTTTAATTCAATATTCATGATGGCAGACTCCGGTGCAAGGGGTAGTGCACAGCAGATACGTCAGTTAGGTGGTATGAGAGGTCTTATGGCAAAACCATCAGGTGAAATTATCGAGACCCCTATTACAGCTAATTTCCGTGAAGGTCTGACTGTTCAGCAGTACTTTATATCAACCCACGGTGCAAGAAAAGGTCTTGCGGATACAGCGCTAAAAACTGCTAACTCAGGTTACCTTACAAGAAGGCTGGTGGATGTTGCACAGGATGTGATAGTAACAGAGATAGATTGTAAGAGTCAGGACGGCATTTTCGTGACCTCTCTTGTTGAGGGCGGTGAGATCATTGAGCCATTGGAAGAGAGGATACTCGGCAGGATCGGTGTTGATGACATCAGGGACCCTATTAATAATGAAGTTATAGTACCTGCCGGTGATGAGATTAATGAGCAAAAGGTTACAGAAATCGTAGAGGCGGGAATTGATAAGATATTGATCCGGTCTGTGTTAACATGCCAGTCAAGGAGGGGTGTGTGCCAGAAGTGCTATGGAAGAGACCTTGGAAGGGGTAATCTTGTTGATATCGGGGAGGCAATAGGTATTATTGCGGCCCAGTCAATAGGCGAACCCGGCACTCAGCTTACAATGAGGACGTTCCATATAGGAGGAACAGCGAGTAAGGTTGTTGAGCAGACAGTGCTTGAGGCAAAGAACCCCGGTATCCTGAAGTTTTCAGACCTTAACACAGTAAAGAATAAAGACGGTGATCTGGTTGCATTAAACAGAAACGGCAGGATTGTAATTTGTGATGAAGAAGGCAGAGAGAAGGAAAAGTATTCAGTTGTGTACGGGGCCAGATTAAAGGTGGCTAACGGACAGAAGGTAAAGGCAGGCCAGAAGCTTGTTGAGTGGGACCCTCATTCTATGCCGATCCTTACGGAAGTCGGCGGAAAGGTTGCCTTTGGTGATATCGCTGATGGTATTACCATGAAGGAAGATGTGGATGAGATAACAGGGCTTTCAAGGAAGGTTATTGTTGACTTTGCCGGTACAACCATGAGGCCGAGGATTTCCATCAAGGATGAATCCAACAAAACAGTTAAGCTTGCAGAGACCAATGCTGTTGCAAGGTATCTGCTGCCTACAGGTGCTAATATACTTGTTGAAAAGCATGCAATTGTGCATCCCGGAGATATCCTTGCAAAGATACCGAGAGAAATTACCAAGACAAAAGATATAACAGGAGGTCTTCCAAGGGTAGCCGAGTTGTTTGAAACAAGGAAGCCTAAGGAACAGGCTGTTATCAGCGAGATAGACGGTTCAATAGAATTCGGCGGTTTCGTAAAGGGAATGAGAAGGGTACTTGTTAAGGATGATGCCGGAGATTCAAAGGAATATTTTATCCCAAAAGGTAAACATATAAATGTTCATGAAGGTGACTGGGTAATGGCAGGTGAACCTCTGATGGACGGTTCAGCTAACCCGCATGATATTCTAAGCATACTTGGGCCGAAAGAGCTTCAGAAATACCTTGTAGATGAGGTTCAGCAGGTATACAGGCTTCAGGGTGTAACAATCAATGATAAGCATATAGAAATTATCGTGAGGCAGATGCTCAGGAAGGTGAAGATTGAAGACCCAGGTGATACAGAGTTTCTGATAGGCAGTCAGGTGGACAGGTTTATTTTTGAGGATGAGAATGAACGGGTTCTGAAATCAGGCGGCAAACCCGCAATCGGTATGCCGGTGCTTATGGGTATAACAAAGGCGGCACTGACAACTGACAGCTTTATATCAGCAGCGTCATTCCAGGAGACCACCAGGGTGTTGACAGAGGCGGCAGTCAGCGGCAAGATGGATGAACTGTTAGGCCTTAAAGAGAATGTCATTGTAGGAAGGCTTATACCGGCTGGGACAGGGTTTCCCATATACCGTGAGACTTATTTAAAGTCAGTAGAAGAGGGTATATCTGCAAGGTCAAAAAAAACTCTTGACAAAGAGGATGTAATTAAGTAAGATTTCAAAGTTTTGCAAATAGAACGTTTCTTAATCTTGTGAGGAGAAGTTGTGCCGACAATAAATCAATTAGTCAGGAAGGGTAGAAAGATGGTGAAGAGCCGGACAAAGAGTCCGGCCTTGAAGGGGTGTCCTCAGAAGAGAGGGGTTTGTATCAGGGTTTATACAACTACACCAAAGAAACCGAACTCTGCATTAAGGAAGGTAGCAAGGGTGCGTCTTACTAATGGTATTGAGGTTACATCATACATACCGGGTGAAGGGCACAACCTGCAGGAACATTCAATTGTTCTTGTACGCGGCGGCAGGGTAAAGGACTTACCTGGAGTCAGGTATCATATAGTTCGTGGAACGCTTGATTCAGCAGGAGTTGCAAACAGAAAGCGCAGCAGGTCCAAGTACGGGGCCAAGAAGCCTAAGTAGTTCCGCATTCACCAATAATTACAGCCAGGCATGGTTTGGGAAAGATTGTCTCTGGTTTTTTTAGTTAAGAGATAATTGTTTGGTGTTGATTTTTTTTTTGAAATTAAGATTGTAAGGAGAATTAAAGATGTCGAGACACAGGCAAACACCACATCGTGTAACAGTACCGGATTTGAAGTACAATGATTTACTGATAACCAAGACTGTTAATCTTCTTATGAAGGCAGGGAAGAAGAGTACGGCTGAAGGGATATTTTATGGCGCCCTTGATATAGTTAAAGAGAAATCGTCTGCTGACCCTGTGAAGATATTTCGCTCAGCCCTTGACAATATAAGGCCGGTGGTTGAGGTCAAGTCCAGGCGTGTAGGCGGTGCATCATATCAGGTACCTGTGGACATAAGAACCCCGCGGCGTAATGCACTTGCAATAAGATGGCTTGTGCAATTTTCAAGGGAACGTTCAGGCAGGAGTATGGAAGAAAAGTTGGCAGCAGAGATTATTGATGCAGCCAATGGAACCGGCGGTTCAATTAAGAAGAAGGAAGAAACGCATAGAATGGCAGAGGCAAACAAAGCGTTTGCACATTACCGTTGGTAGAGCATAGGTAGAAGTTAGAAGCAGGAAGTCAGAAATAAGAAGTTAGAAGTTAGAATGAATTTGGAGGATTAAGTGGCAAGACAGTATCCGTTAGAGAAGACAAGGAACATAGGCATCATGGCACATATTGATGCAGGTAAAACTACATCAACAGAACGTATACTGTACTATACCGGCATGACCCACAGGATCGGTGAGGTTGATGATGGTGCTGCTACAATGGATTGGATGGAGCAGGAAAAAGAGCGTGGTATTACCATAACCTCTGCTGCGACCACATGCTTCTGGAAAGATTACAGGATCAATATTATTGATACGCCTGGACATGTTGATTTTACTATTGAGGTTGAAAGGTCATTAAGGGTTCTGGATGGGGCTGTGGCAATATTTGATGCAGGGCAGGGCGTAGAGCCTCAGTCAGAGACTGTATGGCGTCAGGCTGATAAATATGGTGTGCCGAGGATTGCATTTATAAATAAGATGGATAAGATAGGTGCTGATTTTCTTGAAAGTGTTAAATCTATGGTTGACAGGCTTGGTGCAAACCCTGTTCCTATTCAACTTGCAATAGGTGCTGAAAACACTTTCAGGGGGCCTGTTGACCTGATTACAATGAAGGCAATATATTTTGATGATGAAACGCTCGGTGCAAAATATCGTGTAGATGAGATTCCGGAAGAATTACTGGATATGGCACATGAGTATCGCGATAAGATGATAGAGAAACTGGCGGATGTTGATGAAGTAATAATGGAAAAATATCTGGCAGGTGAAGCGGTTACGGAAGAAGAGATCAAGGCTGCCTTGCGTAAGGGCACTATAGCCATGAAGATAAACCCTGTTTTATGCGGGTCTTCCTTTAAGAATAAGGGAGTACAGTTGTTGTTGGATGCTATTCTGGCTTATCTGCCGTCACCTTTAGATTTGCCGCCGGTTAAAGGAATTCATCCTGATACAGAGGCGGAGGTTGAGAGACGCGCGGATGATAGTGAGCCTTTTTCAGCACTGGCCTTTAAGATAATGACAGATCCTTTTGTCGGTCAGTTGACCTTTTTCAGGATATATTCAGGGGTTCTCAACTCCGGTTCATATATTTATAATTCTACTAAAGATTCAACTGAGCGTGTCGGACGCCTCTTAAAGATGCACGCTAATAAGAGGGAAGAGATTAAGGAGATGTTCGCCGGCGAGATTGGTGCAGCAGTAGGATTGAAGAACACTACAACAGGGGATACGCTGTGTGATAAGGCGAACCCTGTTATACTTGAGCGCATTGAATTTCCTGAACCGGTTATATCAATTGCAATAGAACCAAAGACCAAGGTAGACCAGGAAAAAATGACATTGTCATTGCTGAAACTTGCTCAGGAAGATCCTTCATTCAGGTTAAAGACTGATGAAGAGACCGGGCAGACCATTATATCAGGAATGGGTGAACTTCATCTTGAGATAATTGTAGACAGGCTTTTGAGGGAATTTAAGGTTGAGGCAAATGTCGGCAAGCCTCAGGTTGCATATAGGGAAACAATAAAGAACAGTGTGGAGATAGAAGGCAAATATATAAGGCAGACCGGAGGACGCGGTCAGTATGGGCATGTATGGCTTGAGGTAGGGCCTAAGGCGCCCGGAGAAGGATTCGAGTTTGAGAATGATATAGTTGGAGGTTCAATCCCGCGTGAGTATATACCGGCAGTTGAAAAAGGGATTAGAGAGGCACTGGATTCCGGTGTCTTGGCCGGTTATCCGGTTGTGGATGTTAAAGTTAGGCTTTTTGACGGGTCATATCATGATGTGGATTCTTCTGAAATGGCCTTCAAGATAGCAGGGTCAATGGCATTTAAGGAAGGGGCAAGGAAGGCAACCCCTGTTCTGCTTGAGCCTGTAATGGACCTTGAAGTAACAGCAGCAGAAGAATATATGGGTGATGTAATAGGCGATATAAATTCAAGGAGAGGGAAGATAATGGGTGTCAGGCCAAGATCCGGCGCTCAGATTATAGACTCTGAAGTACCATTATCCGAGATGTTCGGCTATGCAACAGACCTCCGGTCCCTTACACAGGGGCGCGCAACGTTTACAATGCAGTTTGCGAGATATGAAGAGGTTCCAAGAAATATCTCTGAACAGATAGTTAGTAAGGTTAAAGGATAAAGACAGTGAATGGTGAATAGTGAATAGAAACCATTAAGTTGACACTATTCACCATTTACCATTCACCATTCACTTAGATAAAAGGGAGGAATAGAGATGGGAAAGGCAAAGTTTGAGAGGAAGAAGCCGCATATAAATATTGGTACTATTGGTCATGTTGACCATGGTAAGACGACACTGACAGCGGCAATAACAATGCTGTTACATAAGAAGGGATTAGCGGATTATATTCCTTAT
>JACRGV010000091.1 GCA_016212215.1 Nitrospirota bacterium | reverse complement strand
GTTTCACAAAGGAGGATGAAAACCACCCCCCCAAGCCCCCCCTTGTTAAGGGGGGGAAAGTTCCTTTGGTGCTCAATGGCCAACGGCAATCCCCCCCTTTGTTCAAGGGGGGGCATGGGGGGGTTATTTTCGGATGAACCCACATGAGCCTTCGGCTCACAAAGGATGATGAAAATGAGGCCCCCTCACCCGGGACCCTCTCCCGCAAGGGGAGAGGGATGCTTAGATGATTCCCTCCCCCTTGAGGGGGGAGGGTTAGGGTGGTGGTGAACTATGGAGATTTTCGGATGAATTTAAGAAATAAACTGATTGCCCCTTCAATCCTTTCTGCGGATTTCTCCAGGCTTGGTGAGGAGTTGAAGAGCATTGAAGATGCAGGGGCGGATTATGTTCATATTGATGTGATGGACGGGCATTTTGTCCCTAATATTACAATCGGGCCTTTTGTGGTAGAGGCTGTCAGGAAAGCCACTTCACTGCCGCTTGATGTGCATCTTATGATAGAACAGCCTGATAAATATATTGCAGAATTTGCAGATGCAGGGGCAGACATAATTACAGTACACGTTGAGGCATGTCCCCATCTTCACAGGACGATTCAGGTGATAAAAGAGAGAGGAAAGAGGGCAGGGGTATCGCTAAATCCTGGTACATCTCCTGAGTCATTGCGATATGTCCTGAATGACATAGACCTCTTACTTGTAATGTCCGTGAACCCAGGATTCAGCGGCCAGAAGTTCATTCCATCAGCCATTAATAAGATTAAAGAGATACGGGAGATGATGAATAAGGCCGGGGCTGATTTTATTATTGAAGTGGACGGCGGGATAAAGTTAGACAATATAGGCGAAGTATCCTCAGCCGGTGCAGACATGTTTGTATCAGGGTCAGGGGTATTCGGGACGAAGGATTATAAGAAGACTATCGCGGAGATGAAGCGGATTATAGAGGTAAGAAGTTAGAAGCAAGAAGATAGATAAAGGAGAAACCCCACCCTCACCCTGACCCTCTCCCTGAGGGAGAGGGAAAATCTGGAGGGACATGGTGCTATCTTTAATTCCAATTCCCTCCCCGTCTATATAATATGGGGGAGGGGTAGAGCCTGCCCCCGAAGTAGTTATCGGTGGGTGGGGATGGGGTTAAGTTGGTTAAAGAGCAAACGATATGGAAAAAGTTGACATAACAAACATTGTAGAAAGTCTGCACCCTCTTGAACTGAAGATTCTCTTTGCATTTGAGGCGGGGAAGGGGATTGAAGATGCGGGGCTGATAAAAGAGGCGGCGATTGAGCAGTCGCAGAAGGATATGGCGATCGGGTGGCTTTTGGCTAAGGGTGTTGTTAAGGTCACAAGTGAGAAGACGGACAGGTTTGTTGTTCTTACTGAGACCGGTGAGAATTATAAAGAAAACCGTATACCTGAATTAAGGATTTATCAGGCCATAAAGGATAACCCTGAAGTTACGATGGCAGAAATACGGGGCCGCAGCGACCTTGACCCATCAGAGATAAGCTCTGCAGTGGGTGCCTTGAAAGACAAGGGGATTATCAGGATTGCTGCAGGGGGCCGCTTTGAGATAAATAATCAGCGGGATAAGAATGTCCCGCCTATACAAAATACATATCCGGATAGGCGGGGTTTTCCAACCCCGCCGGAGAGCTCTTCGGGTGAATCATTAGTATCGGAATTTGAAGCTATCCAGCAGTTAATTGTTAATGTCGGCATCAGGGGCGAAGTGGATATTGCTGAACTGCCTGAGAATGAGCAACGTGTCATTGAAGGGCTTCACAGGAAGAGGGGCAAGACCAAGGGTATCTTCCGCATAAATGAAACAGTGATACGCACTTATGCACTGACTGACACAGGGGTGGAAGTTCATTCTGAGGTTATAAAGAGGGGAAAGCCAAAAGAAGAGATATCTCAGCTTACGCCTGAGATGCTTAAAGATGGTACATGGAAAGGAAAGACGTTTAGGAAATACAATATCTCTCTGCCTCCGCCGAGGGTTGCGGCCGGCAGGAAGCATCCGTATAAAGAGTTCCTTGACACAGTAAAGAATAAACTTGTTGCCATGGGATTTCAGGAGATGAGGGGCGGACTTGTTGAAAATGAGTTCTGGAATATGGATGCCCTTTATATGCCGCAGTTCCATCCCGCAAGGGATATACATGATGCCTACTATTTAAAAGATCCAAAGACTTCAAAGAGCATTGAAGAGCCTTATCTCTCAAACGTCTCTGAGGCACACCTTTCAGGCGGCGGAACCGGTTCAAGGGGATGGAAATATTCGTTTAATGTTGAAAAGGCTAAGCGTCTAATGTTACGCAGTCAGGGTACAGCGGTTTCAGCAAGGACACTTGCAAGTAATCCGAAAATTCCCGGAAAGTATTTCTCTATTGCGAGGTGTTTCAGATATGAGCAGGTAGATGCCACACATGCACAGGACTTCTTTCAGATAGAAGGGATAGTAATAGGAGAGGATATAAATTTCAGTACACTGCTCGGCCTGCTTAAACTCTTTGCTATTGAGGTTGCAAAGGCAAAAGAGATTGACTTCCTGCCGGCCTATTTCCCATTTACAGAGCCGTCAGTTGAACTGCATGTAAAACATCCCAAGCTCGGGTGGATGGAACTCGGCGGTGCAGGCATATTCAGACCTGAAGTGACAATCCCTCTCGGAGTTGATGTACCTGTTATTGCATGGGGGCTTGGTCTCGACAGGATGGCAATGGTTGCACTTGAAATACACGACATAAGAGACCTCTTCTCTGCCAATCTGGATATGATAAGGACAAAGAGAACGTGCATGCTGTGATAAAGGCAGTGAATAGTGAATGGTGAACAGTGAATAGGTGATATCACATATAATTAAGTTGTTTAACAATTTACCATTTACCATTTACCATTCACGATTCACTATTTACTCTTCACTATTCACCATAGAGATAAAGGGGAGACAAGTTGCCTACTATAAGTGTTAAAAAGAAAGACCTTGAGGGACTTGCGGGGATTTCTTTTTCTTTGGATGATATAGAGCATCATCTTCAGTTGGTTAAAGGGGAATTTAAGGGATACGACCCTGCGGCTGATGAGCTGAGGGTGGAGTTGAGCGACAGCAACAGGCCTGACCTTTGGTGTACTGAAGGGATTGCACGCCAGATAAAAGGGAAACTAAAGGGGAAGTGGAATGATTATTCGTTCTTTCAGCATCAGAAAATAACCCGGCCGGATAAAATAACCCGGCCAGATAAAATACCCCCCCCATCCCCCCCCGTGAACAAAGGGGGGGGATTTTCATTTCCCTTGCAGATAATAGTTTCTGAAGGTATGAAAGATATAAGGCCATTTGTCGGCGGTTTTACTGCAACAGGTGTTACAGTGGATGATGAGATGCTGGTCCAGTTGATCCAGACGCAGGAGAAAGTATCAGAGATATTCGGAAGTAAGCGGAGGAGGATTTCAATAGGTATATACAACCTTTCCAAAATGAAGTTTCCTGTTTATTATAAGCCGGTATCTCCTGATGAAACGGTCTTTGTCCCGCTCGGTTTTGAAGAAAAGATGACACTTAAACAGATACTTGAAGACCACCCTAAGGGACAGGCTTACAGCGTTATCCTGAAAGGGCTTTCTGCATATCCATTGCTTTCAGACAGCAAAGGGAGTGTGTTGTCATTTCCCCCGATAATCAACAGCAGGGAGGTCGGCGAGGTCAAGGCCGGGGACACTGAGTTATTTGTTGAGGTTACAGGTCTTGACCAGCGACTTGTAACACTTGTCCTGAATATACTCGCAGTGAACCTGTATGACAGGGGGGCAAACATCGGAGTAGTGGAAACAGTTTATCCTTACGAGACTGAGTTCGGGAAGGATGTTGTAACACCGTTTGATTTCAGCGGGAGTGTTAGTTTAAATCATGCAGCAATACAGAAGTCACTCGGTGAGGACATCAGCACTGATGACATTGCTAAGCTGCTTAATGAATATGGCTATAAGGTGAAGGTAAACATAGATGAACCCCCTCCCCTTAATCCCCTCCCGCCGGGGGAGGGGAAATCAATAGGAATCACAGTGCCACCCCCTCCCTTGACGGGAGGGGGGCAAGCGAAAATTCCCTCCCCCTTGACGGGGGAGGGTCAGGGTGGGGGTGGGCTGCGAGGCTCATCTGATGTTCTTGTGGTTACCCCGCCGCCATACAGAGATGACATTATGCATCAGATAGATGTCTGCGAGGATATTGCAATAAGCCGGGGATACAATTCATTCACTCCTGTGATGCCGTCTGTAATGACAGTCGGCGGGCTGACAGAGATTGAGATGTTCACTGACATAGTAAGGGGATACCTTATCGGTTCCGGGTATCAGGAGATTATCTCAAATATACTGACATCAAGGGAAGATATTATAGATAAGATGTGCATGGAAGATGGGCCGGTTGTGGAAGTAGATAATGTGATGTCAGCGAATTATTCAGTGCTGAGGCACTGGCTCATACCTTCTCTGATGCGCATCGAGGCAGAGAGCATAAAGAGTTTTTTCCCTCACAAAATCTTTGAGACCGGCGAGGCAGCCATTACATATCCATCTGAAAATCTTTCAAGCAATACTTTAATGAAGTGTGCTGTTATGTTGTCTCATCCTTCTGCAAATTTCTCTGAGATACATTCTGTGCTTGAGGTACTGATGTATTATTTACAGATTGAATACAGGCTCGTTGCAGGAGGTTCCTCTCTTAAGCCTGAAGAAAGTCCCCTCCCCTTCAAGGGGAGGGATAGGGTGGGGATGGGTTTAATGGTAGATGCACACAAATCTTTTATCGAGGGCAGAATGGGTTGGATTTATGCAGGGGACGAGGTTGTCGGCTTAATCGGAGAGATGCATCCTGAGGTGCTTGAGAGATGGGATATTCACATTCCTTGCAGTACCTTCGAAGTGGATTTGGATAAGTTGTTGAGATGCTACGTTAAGCATAGGTGAAAGGTAAGAAGTAAGAAGCAAGAAGTTAGAAGTTAGAAGCAAGAAGTAAGAAGCAAGAAGTTAGAAATACGAAACGAGATAATATTCTTGACTTATAATGGTAATTTGCTATTATCAATCTGCCTTAATTAAGTATTATCCTATAGTAGGTAATTCAATCTTACACCTTTGAATAATCTTCCATGAAATAAGGATAATTATTGTTATTAATTATGAAAGGAGTCTGAAAATGGCTTTAAAGATCGGCATTAACGGGTTTGGAAGGATCGGAAGAAATTTTTTCCGCACAGCTTTTAATAATCTGGATATAGAGATAGTTGCAGTTAATGATTTGACAGATTCAAAGACGCTTGCCCACTTACTAAAATATGATTCAGTCTTCGGGATACTTGATGCAGATGTGAAAGCAAAGGAACATGCACTTGTTGTAAATGGAAAGGATTTGAAGATACATGCAGAGAGGGACCCTGTAAATATCCCGTGGGGAGACCTTGGGGTAGATATTGTTGTTGAGTCTACAGGTGTGTTTACTAAACGGCCGGATGCAGAAAAACATCTCAAGGCCGGGGCAAAGAAGGTGATTATTTCTGCACCGGCAAAGGACCCTGACATTACAATTGTTATGGGCGTGAATGAGAATAAGTATAATGCAAAGAAGCACAACATAGTATCAAATGCCTCATGCACAACAAATTGCCTTGCCCCTGTTGTAAAAGTCCTTTTGAGCAATTTTGGTATTAAGCATGGTTTAATGACTACTGTTCATTCATACACAAATGACCAGCGCCTGCTCGATCTGCCTCACAAGGATTTACGCCGTGCAAGGGCAGCAGCCGTGTCCCTAATTCCAACAACTACCGGAGCGGCAAAGGCCATCTCTTTAGTCCTGCCGGAGATGGAAGGGAAGCTTGATGGTATGGCAGTCAGGGTACCGACACCGAATGTCTCTATGATAGACCTTGTGCTTGAGTTGGAAAAAGATGCGGATGCGGTAAAGGTGAATTCAGCATTAAAGCGTGCGGCATCAGGCAAACTTAAAGGAATACTTGAGTATACTGACGAGCCTCTTGTGTCAATTGATTTTAAAGGTAATCCTCATTCCTCCATTGTAGATGGAAGCATAACATCAGTCATTGATAAGCGTATGGTAAAGGTTATATCGTGGTATGACAATGAGTGGGGATATTCTTCAAGGATAAGGGACCTGATATTATATATGAGTAAAAAATAGGTGTTAGACTAAAGACTAAAGGCAGAAGCAAGAAATTGCAACCCACCCTCACCCTGACCCTCTCCCTGAGGGAGAGGGGGCTTCGATGTAGATTCCCTCCCCTTCAAGGGGATTAGGGTGCTAAGTTTATTCCCTCCCCTTCAAGGGGAGGGTTAGGGTGGGGATGGGGTTAAATATAGTGAGGTGATATGTTAAAGAAACTGTCTATCAGGGATGTAAATATAAAGAATAAGCGTGTTTTTATCAGGGTGGATTTTAATGTCCCTTTGAATTCTGAGCTGAATATTACTGATGATACGAGGATAAGGTCTTCATTGCCCACCATTAATTATGCAATAGATGAAGGGGCAAAGATAATCCTTGCATCACACCTCGGCAGGCCTAAGGGAAAGAGAAACCCGGCCTTCACATTGGCAACAGTTGTTAAAAGGCTCCAGAGACTGTTGAACAAGGATGTTATGTTTCTTGATGATTGTGTGGGGCCGGAGGTAGAGAAGGTTGTAAACAACATGGAATCCGGGGATGTTGTACTGCTTGAGAATCTGAGATTCTATCCTGAAGAGGAGAAGAATGATGATATTTTTGCAAGGAAATTAGCAGCCCTTGCTGATGTATATGTGAATGACGCCTTTGGGACAAGTCACAGGGCACATGCATCCATTAGTGGAATAGCCAAATATGTCCGGCCTGCTGTAGCAGGTTTTCTTGTTACAAAAGAGATGGAGTATATCTCAGGAGTAATGGCGAATCCTGTCCGGCCTTTTGTATCTGTACTCGGCGGTGCAAAGGTCTCCGGTAAACTCGGTATTATTGAGAATCTTGAGAAAAAGGTTGATAAGGTGGTAATAGGCGGCGGAATGGCATTTACATTCCTGAAGGCTATGGGATATGAGGTCGGTAATTCATTGGTAGAGCCTGATATGATTGACGTAGCCCTCAAGATTTATAATTATGCAAGAGAAAAGGGCATCAAATTCTATTTACCTGTTGACTGTGTGGTTGCACCAAGTATGGAGCCTGGTGCAGAGACTATGATAGTGCCGACTCAGGAGATACCAAAGGACTGGATGGCACTGGATATCGGACCTGCATCCGTGAAACTATTTACAGAGGCAATAACCAATGCAAGGACAATACTCTGGAATGGGCCTATGGGTGTGTTTGAAATTGATGCATTTTCCCGTGGTACATTTGCAGTGGCACATGCAATTGCAGAGTCTTATGCACTGACCATTGTCGGCGGTGGTGATACGGCAAATGCTGTAGACAAGGCAAGGGAATCAGAGAATATGTCTTTTATCTCTACAGGCGGCGGGGCAGTGTTACAGCTTTTAGAGGGAAAGCCGCTGGAAGGGATTATGGCGTTGGATGATAAGGAAGAGAAGGAGTAGAAGAAGGCTGAAGGTTGAAGGAAGAAGTTAGAAGTTAGAAGCAAGAAGATAACTCTCGCAAATTCCCTCCCCCTTGAGGGGGGAGGTATAGGGTGGGGGTGAGCCATGGATAAAATCAGCGGGACAAGAATGTCCCGCCTATCCTCATAGATAGGGATAGGCGGGGTTTTCATACCCCGCCGGAGGGTATTTTCGGGTGAAAGAAATGAAAAAAAATAATCGCAGGCCGTTGATTATTGCTAACTGGAAGATGAATAAGACGATTCCGGAAGCATTGCAGTTTGTGAATGACCTTAGGAAGAAGCTTAAAGAGGCTGACATTGCGGATGGCGTAGATACAGTGTTAGCACCTCCATATACTGCATTGAAGGCGGTGTCGGATTCTATAGCAGGGGATGAATATTTATTTGTTGCAGCACAGAATATTTTCTATGCAGATAAAGGCGCTTACACAGGGGAAATATCACCGGCAATGCTTGTTGATACAGGATGCAAATATGTTATAATAGGCCACAGTGAAAGGCGGCAGTATTTTGGAGAGACGGATGAGACCGTTAATAAGAAGATAAACGCTGCCCTTTACTATAATCTGACCCCTGTGTTTTGTATTGGTGAATCGTTACAACAGAGGGAACAAGAGGCGACTTTTAAAGTGATAAGGTCTCAGATAGAAGGGGGACTTAGCGGATTGAGCGAAGGGGCTTTATATAGCATCGTGATTGCTTATGAACCTATATGGGCAATCGGCACAGGGAAGACAGCAGCACCTGAGCAGGCAGAGGAGGTACACGGATTTATTAGGGCAATACTCAGGGAGACTTATGGCAGCGGCGTTTCAGAGGGAGCAAGGATACTCTACGGTGGAAGTGTAACACCGGAGAATGTATCGAAATTAATGAAAGAGCCGGATATTGATGGCGCACTTGTAGGCGGCGCAAGCCTCAATGTTGATTCATTTGTAAAAATAGTAACTGGGAGTCAAGTTAATATTTGAGATACTAATCGCCTCATTATCCCCTCCCCCCCCAAATTAAAAAGGCGGGGAAGGGTGAGGGTGGGGGTGAGCATCGGAATTCATTAGAAAGGAAGAAGTTAGTATAATGACAATTTTACTCGTAATCATTCATGTATTAGTAAGTTTATTTTTAATAGGGGTTGTATTGCTTCAATCCGGCAAAGGGGCTGAGATGGGGGCATCATTCGGAGGCGCATCCTCACAAACCATATTCGGCAGCCGCGGCCCTGGGAGTTTTTTAAGCAAGCTCACAACTGTTGCAGCAATAATCTTTATCATAACCTCCTTTTCCCTTGCATTCTTCGGCAAAAGGACAATCGGCTCTTCTTCAGTCATACCAAAACAACCGGACATGCCTCCAATTACAACCAATCAACCGGTTATACCGGGAGCTCCCACTGTACCATCAGCACCTGGGGTTCAGCCAGTTGCACCAGTTCAACAGCCGGCACCGGCAGTGCCTGCTACACCAGCAGCACCGGTTAAGAAATAGGTCGTATAAGACTGAAAAGTGAAGGGGGATAATCATCAACTACTTCCCCCTCATTACATCCGGCATTAAATTTATCGTAGACTAATCTACTCTTCCTTTTTACCCCTAATGGATAAAAAAATGGAAATATACTTTAGCAGACATGCAAAAAGGCAGATGAAGTGGAGGGAAATATTTGAGGATGAACTCACATGAACCAGGGTTCACAAAGGGCCATGAAAGTCAGCGGGACAGGAATGTCCCGCCTATCCTCATGGAAATGGATAGGCGGGGTTTTCTTACCGCGCCGGAGGTATTTTCGGATGAAGTAAAAGATACAATACTTGATCCTGAGAAAACAGCGGATTCTATAAAAGGCAGAAAGAATGTTTTCAAACATGTTGGTGAAAAGTGGCTTAAAGTGACTTACAAAGAGGAGAATGATAAGATAACTGTTGTTACAGTCGTAGACAAGAATAAATAGGAGATGATGTATGAAGATCGAATATGACAGAGAGGTTGATGCACTTTATATCAGGATTCAGGAGAAAAAGGTTTCCCATACAAAAGAGATAGAAGAAGGAATAAATATTGACCTTGACGAAGAAAGAAAGGTTATTGGTCTTGAGATTATAGGGGCAACTGAGAGATACAATATGGAAGACATGTTTAACCTTTCTACAGAAAACCTGATTTTAACAGATGTAAAATAGAAACAGTTGACGACCTACCTGCCTCTCTCACACCTTCATCCTCGGATCAATCGCATCTCGAATACCTTCGCCAAGTAAATTATAGGCGAGGACGGTTACAAGGATGGCGAGACCGGGGAATACGGAGAGCCACCATGCGATCTCTATGTTGTCTTTGCCTGTGGTTAAGATGTTTCCCCAGCTTGCTGTCGGCGGCTGGACGCCTATGCCGAGAAAGCTGAGGGCGGATTCTACAAGTATTGCACCTGCAATACCCAGCACTGCTGAGACAAGTACAGGCGCCATAGAGTTCGGGAGGATGTGCCTGAATATGATGCTGAAATCTCCGGCACCGATTGCCCTTGCGGCCAGTGCATATTCCCGTTCCCTTACTGATAAGACCTCAGCCCTTACAAGCCTTGCAACACCCATCCATGATGTCAGGCCGATTACGATCATAATGTTCCAGATACCAGGTTCCAAAAAGGCAATCACAGCAAGCAGCAGAAAGAAGGTTGGTATTGATAGCATAATATCAACAAACCGCATGATAACCCTGTCAGTCCATCCCCTATAGTATCCTGAGATTGCACCCAGTATAATTCCAATGATCGTAGAGATGCCCACTGCAACAAATCCAACAGACAATGATATTCGTGACCCCCAGATAATCCTGGTAAAAATGTCCCTCCCTAATTCGTCCGTACCGAATGGGTGTGTGATGCCGGGGCCTTCAAGTATATGCTTAACATCAATAGAGTCCGGGTCATAAGGTGAAACAACAGGCGCAAGTATGGCAATTGTAAAGAGCGACAAAACAATCACCCCTCCGATAACCGCCAGCCTGTTCTTCTTAAATCGTTTCCAGAAGAGACTCTTCATCCGAAAATCAACCCCATCCCCACCCTAACCCTCCCCTTGAAGGGGAGGGAATCAACATAGCTCCCTCTCCCTCAGGGAGAGGGTTAGGGTGAGGGTGGGGTTTTAATTCCCCTTTGTGAACCTACGGCTCATGCGAGTTCACTCTAAAATCCTTGTTTCAGGATTTTCTTGCGTCTTACCTCTAACTTCTGCTTATTGCTCACTGCCTCACCTTACCCTAATCCTCGGATCCGCCACAGCATATCCAATATCCGATAGCAGGTTTCCCACAAGTGTAAGCACTGCCCCGATTGTCAGAATTCCCATAATAAGCGGGTAATCCCTCGTCATTACAGACATAAAAAATAACTGCCCCATGCCTGGTATTGCAAAGACTGTCTCAAATATAACGCTCCCGCCAATAAGACCCGGAATGGCCAGACCTAATATCGTAATTACAGGCAGGAGTGCGTTTCTAAGTGCATGCTTATATATGACAACCCTTTCAGACAGTCCCTTTGCCCTTGCTGTTGTGATATAGTCAGCTCTTATAACTTCAAGCATGTTGCTCCGCATATATCTTGAAAGACCTGCAAGCCCGCCGAATGCCTCAAGAAAAACAGGCAGGATTAAATGCCTTGAAATATCCCACATCTTTCCTGATGTAGTCAAGGTATCGTAGTTCATTGACTTAAACCCGGAGATGGGTAACCAGTCTAAATGCACACCGAATAATATCATCAGCAACAGGGCAAACCAGAAGGTTGGGATAGCAAATCCGATGAATACGGCAATAGTTGTAACCTTGTCATATAAGGAGTATTGATGTGCAGCAGATGATATTCCAATCGGAACGGCAATAACCAAAATCAGCACAAAAGATAGGGAGTTGATAAGGATTGTTATCGGCAGTCTTTCTTTTATCTTATCCCAAACCGGCCTCTTGTCAGTAGAAAAGGAATCCCCGAAGTCAAGCTTTGCAAGACGTTTTATCCAGATGCCATATTGGACATACACCGGCTTATCAAGTCCGTAATATTTCTCCAGCTTATCCCTTGCCTCCGGTGTTATCTTTGGATTCAACTCAGTCAGAACATCGGTCGGCTTACCCGGTGCAAGGTGGATAATAAAGAATGAAATGAGCGTAATCCCGATTATCGTCGGGATCATTTCAAACAGGCGTTTTATAAAGTAGATAATCATAGAGTATTTAAGTATTCATTAAATATAAGGGAGATGTTAGCAAAGGGGGAATCGGATTGTCAATCATTACGTATCTTTCAATGATGTTGCTGGGGATTAAAGCAGGCTTATCATTGTTGTATCAGACCATGTGCCATTGCGTATTTAATAATATCGCTGAGACTGTGTAGGTTCAGCTTCTTCATGATATTTTTTCTGTGGGTTTCCACGGTGTATATGCTGATGCAAAGGTGTTCGGATATTTCCTTGTTTACCATACCACCGGCAAGCATTCTGAATATCTCCTTCTCACGCACCGTTAGACTGTTACAAGGAGTCGTTGGTTTTAAAGTAATATCCAGCTTTTCGTGCAGAGGGCTGATATTTGTATGGTCTATGTGTACCTTTTTTATAGTGATGAAAAGTTCTGTGTAGGAAGCCCTTTTCAGTATGTATCCTGATGCACCTATTTTCATGGCCTCCTGCTGAAGGAAAGGGTCTTCATGCATTGTAAGTAAAATGATGGCTGTAGAAGGAAGGATTTGCTTAATCTTCTTGGTGGCCTCTATCCCATTGGAATTAGGCATTGAGATATCCATCAGTATTATATTAGGATGCAACGCTCTTGCTTTCTGAACGGCCTCGTTCCCATCCGATGCCTCGCCCACCACAGCAAAACCACCTTCCATTTCCAGAACACGTTTTAATCCATGACGAAAAAGGACGTGGTCATCTACTATCAGTATGTTTATAGCCATATAAAATATATAAGATATTTAGCGATCAGCAAGATTATCTTTAACAGACGACATCTTATAGTAATGATTCTTAGTTGTAAATATGTAGACATTAAAATACCGTGTTAACGGTATTGCCGGACAACAAAAATACCAGACCATAGGTATTTACTAATTTTTGCAATAGTATAATATCCTTTAAGCATGATTAGTTCATATAAATGTGGCAGGTATCCTATCAACCATATCAACTTAACCGGCAATCTATCAGGCAGGCTGCAGACATGTGAAAATACTACCTTTATGGTATTTATTACGATTTCTGTAAGCCGACAATTAACAGTGATTGGTCACATAATTATATTGGCTGTGAAAGGCTTAAGGATATAAATGTTTTATGAAATAAGGAGAAATATGTATGTTAAAAATGGCCTTTAAAAATCTGAGTATCCGGATAATGCTGAATGGTTTAGTTCAGACCTCCTGAACTCGGCAAAACGATCCTTGATGGTTGAGTAGTCGCTAACCTATTGTAATAATTTTATTAATATCTTCCCATAGTCAAAACATTTTACGCTGTTTGTTCATAGTGTAAGATTCTGTTATGATCCC
>JACRGV010000090.1 GCA_016212215.1 Nitrospirota bacterium | reverse complement strand
CGTACTTCGGCTATTTCCTCATGGGCGAATTCTCTGCCACGATATCTGACCGCCATCTCCATTCATCATGTTGTACCATAGATGGCAACCAGAACGCAAGTAGTTTTTTCGTGTCACCACGCCTCACTGAAGGGTTACGAAAAATGCTGAGATAGCGTTGACGTGGATAAAAGAAAGGGATATAACGGGTTTGGTAAATAAAAGGAGAAAAGGAATGAAAAACTGGAGCTGGATAGAAAGTCCTGTAACGATTGTCTTTTCCCTAAACCCGAGGAGGATGAGGCCGTAGCAATTTTTATAAAGAAAAAGAAACACGAGTAAATCTTCACTAATCTAAAAGTGATAAAGAGAGGATATTAAAATGAAACATGTAGATATAATGAGTGCTTCAAAAAGACCTCACCCAGAGGTGTCAGCAACTTTTACATTGCAAGATGATGGCACAGTGACGTTCTCAGAAACTCAAGATAGACTTGACGGATTAATACCCAAGATTGGAATTTTTAACAGAATATCCACTAAAGTTAAACGATTTGTGACTATGAATGAAGGTCTTCTATTTCTACAGAATCTTCCGTATGAATTTCACGGATCATACAGTTGGGCAACAAAAGTTCTTGATTAATTTTTGAAATCATTTGACAGCCACTGAAAGACCTCCCAAAACATCAAAAAATCCCCTTCGTCTATTCTGAACCATACTTCATAAAAGTCTTGACTATTTTGAAGTATGGTTCATAATAGCCAAGTGGACAGATACCTGGAAGCATTTATTAAAAAAGACCTGAAAGAGAAGGTTGTCATTATATCGGGCCCGAGGCAGGTTGGTAAGACGACTCTTTCAAAAAATCTCGTTCCTTCATTTATGTACTTGAATTATGATTCAGCATCTGACCGCAGGATTATCAGTAAGGCTGAATGGCAGAGGGATGTTGAGCTTGTTATCTTTGATGAACTCCATAAGATGAAGGGGTGGAAAGCTTGGATTAAGGGAATATTTGATACCGAAGGGGCAGAGCCTAACCTGCTGGTCACAGGTTCTGCAAGGCTTGAGACTGTAAGAAAAGGTGGTGATTCACTGGCGGGACGATATTTTTCTTACCGGCTTCACCCGCTTACTGTAAAGGAGATCTGTACTATTTTAAAGGAAGACCCTATGCAGGCTCTCAATAAGCTGATTCAGTTGGGCGGCTTTCCTGAACCGTATCTGAAAGGTAGCGATACTTATGCAAAAAGATGGCGGCGTACACATATTGATACAATTATCAGGGAAGACCTGCTTGACCTTGAGAGGGTACGGGATATAAAGGCGATCGAGATACTGATTGAATTACTCAGGACAAGGGTTGGGTCACATACTTCATACACCTCTCTTGCAAACGATTTGCAGGTATCAGTGCACACGGTCAAACACTGGCTGCAGATACTGGAGAGCCTTTATGTTATATTTCCGGTTCGTCCATATCATAAGAATATAAGCCGCAGCCTGTTAAAAGAACCTAAATATTATTTCTATGATACAGGTGCAGTTGAAGGACACTTTTCAGCAAAACTGGAGAATGTAGTAGCCCTTGCCATCCTGAAGGAACTTCACTTTCTGGAGGATACAACGGGAAGTAAAGTCGCACTCCACTATCTGAGGGATAAGGATAAGAATGAGGTAGACTTCCTGACGCTCATTGATAATAAGCCATCCCATATAATTGAGGTAAAGGAGAGTGATGATGAATTTTCAAAATCACTTTATAAGTTCCATGCATTCCTGAAACACGTAAAACCCATCCAGCTTGTATATACACTGAAGAGGAAAAAATCTACAAGGGTGATGCAGATGCTGCCGGTTCATGAGTTCCTTGCAGGCATTGATTTAATGCATTAGGTACTGTTGCTTTGATTCACCCCTAACAATCTCAAGGAGGTTGTAGCTATGGAATCAGTGTCAAGAATATTTTCGGTTGCAGAATTTATCCATCCCTCCGAGGGACAGCCAATCCGGTCAGTAGTTCTGTAAACGGAGGAATTCGTCATCATTGTCTGGCATATTAGTCCGGGACAGGAAATCGCAGCGCATGTTCATCCTAATGGCCAGGATACATGGACGGTTATATCAGGTACAGCAGCGTATTATCTGGGCGGCGGCGTAATCAAACATATTAAAGCAGGAGAAATTGCTCACCCGTCAAGGGGGAGGGAATATTCTTTACCCATTCAATCTGAGAAAGAACCACTTTTTTATAACACATTCGGCAGACAGCAGAAAAATTTTCCCGTTTACTTCAGACTTGCGACCTTCATTTTATCCTTGTTGAAATAGGTCACTAATCCTTCCTTTGCTATGAATGGGGCTTTGATCTTCCAGACGGGTTTATTGATTACAAGGGCGGCTACTGCTATTTCCGGGTTCTCTATCGGGGCCATGCCTACAAACCAGCTATATTCACCTTTTGGATTGTCTCCATCCAGTGAGCCTGTTTTACCGCCTACTGTTATATCTCCAAGGTATGATTCACCGTTGGGGGCGTGAAAGGCATGCCTCGATGTACCTTTTTCTATAGTCCTTATCATCATGTTTTTTAGTTTCTCTGCAGTTGCCTCAGAAATACAGTGCGATACCTCTTTTGATTTAAAATTATATATCTCGCGGCCGTTAACTGAGACCCTGTCAATAATCCTAGGCGCCATCATATTTCCGTTGTTAGCAATAGCAGATGCTATCATTACGCCATGAAGCGGTGAGAGAGTTACATCACCGAATCCTGCGGCTGTTTTTGCAATGCTTGCCTCTGAGTTTTCAGCGTGGATCCTGCTTGTCTGAACCGGAAGTTCAAAATCAACCGGTTTGTTAAAGCCGAATTTTTCGGCGTAGCGGGTCAGTTCCCGTGAGTTGAGCCATCTTAGTGCTACCTTTGCAAATGCAACATTACATGACTTCCCCATTGCATCCGCCAGTGTTATCTTATTCTTGTCCCTTTTTGGATTATCCTTCCAGTTTCTCGCTGAAAGTGCATACAGTCCGCCGCTGAAATTTATAACTGTTTCGGGGTCTGCCTTTCCATTTTCAATTGCTGCTGCACCGGTAATCAGTTTGAATATTGAGGCCGCCGGATAGGTTGCCCTCAGTGCCAGGTGCTCAGGACCTGAATTTTCCTCTGAATATTCCACCATTGCCAGCACTCTGCCTGTCTTTGGATTCATTGCTACAAATGCCCCGTATGGCACCTGAAACTTTCTGAAGAGTTCAGTCATCTTTTCCTGAAGAACAGGGTCAATTGTATAAATGACCTCCCCATCCTTCCCGAACTTTTTAGTGTACCTGTCATCTTTCTTTTCATCTAAAAGAGGCGTTATCTCACCATCCATGCGGATATTACTGCCGTCAAATTTAATGCGGAAGTTATTTTCTTCAATTGTATAATTTAATTTTTGAGAAGGGCTTGTTGATGTACTTAAAAATGGTGAACCGGCAGCGAAGAGTATAATAACTGCAACAAAGATTAAAATAAATGCAGTCTTCCCTTTATATGGTCTACCTTTTCTATTTCTGTCCTGATATTGGCGCCATCTTTGCCCCACAAGCCACCTCCCTTTTTTAGTAAGCAGTGAGCAGTAAACAGTAAACAGTAAACAAATTTCTTTGCTTTTGTCTGCTTACTGCTTACTGCTCACTGTCTCATAGCCATCTGCATTAATGTACTCACAAGAAACCTTTTTAAAAACATTATTATTAATATTGCTATCATGGGTGATAAGTCTAAACCAAGCTTCCATGCAGGAACTAATTTACGCAATGGGTCCAGGACAGGCTCTGTAATCCTGAAAAGTAACTGGACTATTTTATTATATGGATCCGGGTTTACCCATGAGATAAGTGCCCTGGCTATTATGATGTACATATAGAATGTAAGGATGTAGTCAATAATCTCGGCTACAGCAGACAGGAAGTTAGTAAATACGAACATCTATTCCCCTTTCTCAAGCTCTTTGGATCTTCGTGTTGCATGTTCTACAGCACTTATCAAAGCGGCACGGATTCCGGCGGTCTCGATACAATGAAGCCCCTCTATTGTTGTACCGCCTGGAGAAGTTACCATGTCCCTGAGTATTCCGGTATGACTGCCGGTCTCAAGAACCATCTTTGCGGCGCCAAGTACGGTCTGTGCAGCCAACAAAGTTGCAGTGTTCCTCGGAAGACCTGCCTTTACCCCGCCATCAGACATTGCCTCTATTATAGTAAAGATATAAGCAGGCCCGCTTCCGCTGAGTCCTGTTACTGCATTCAGGTATTCTTCACCAAGGACAACTGTTTTTCCCATAGAATCAAATACCATTTTTATGACGCTTAGGTCTGTATCTTTGACACCAGGCCCGGGGGCTATAGCTGTCATCCCTTCCCTTACCACTACAGGTGTATTCGGCATAACCCTGATTACCGGCACATCCTTTTTTAACCACCCCTGAATCCTGCTGATTGATACGCCGGCTGCAACAGATACGATTACATGTGATTCGCTTATGGTGTCGGATATTTCTTCTAACAGGGATTTCATGGAGCCCGGCTTAACAGCAATAATAATATTTCTTGAGGAGGTACATGCCTCAATATTATGCTGTATGGTCTCTATCCCGTGTTTTGATCTTACCTTTGACAGCCTTTCTTCAGATATATCTGAAACAATAATATCACTCTTCTTATATAATCTTGCAGAAAGTATGCCACTCAGTATAGCATCTCCCATATTGCCTGTACCGAGTATGCAAAGTTTTTTTCTTTTCACTCGAAAATCCCTTCCGGCGGGGTAAGAAAACCCCGCCTATCCATTTCTACGAGGATAGGCGGGACATTCTTGTCCCGCTGATTTTCATGGCCCTTTGTGAACGCCGCGCTCTCCAAATATCGCTGACCCTACTCTCACTAATGTCGCACCTTCTTCTATTGCTGTCTCAAAGTCATTGCTCATGCCCATGGAAAGGTCATGGAGATACCCCCCCCTCACCCTATCCCTCTCCCGCAAGGGGAGAGGGGATTGCCAAACTATGCGTTTAAGGTCATCCCTGATTTCACGAAGTTTACGGAAATGGGGTCTTGAGTCCTCAGGATTTTCTGAATATGGTGCAATAGTCATCAACCCTTTCAATGCCACATTACTTAACTTAGAAACTCCTGTTACAATATCAGCCGTTTCATCAGGATGTATGCCGAACTTGCTCTCTTCTCCTGAGACATTTACCTCAAGCAGGATATTCTGAACAATCCCTTTTTTACCAGCCCTGAAGTTTACTTCTTCAGCTAATTTCAGACTATCTATAGAGTGAATCAAATCAACCTCTCCTGTAATGTATTTTACCTTGTTCCCCTGTAAGTGTCCTATAAAGTGCCAGGCTATCGGCATCGGCACTCCGTGTCCAACTGCCTCTATCTTAGGCAATAACTCCTGTACCTTGTTTTCACCGAATATCGTTACCCCTGCATCTATTGCCTCTTTTATCCTGTCTATACTGAAACCCTTTGAAACTACAACCAGTGTTATCTCCTCCGGGCTTCTTCCGGCACGACCTGCCGCATAAGCTATCCTCTTTTGTATTATTTGCAGCCGCTCTGCAATGGTACTTCTCATAGTTTTGCGGAAATGGCCGTTGCTCACCCCCACCCTAACCCTCCCCCCTCAAGGGGGAGGGGATAATTTAAGTACCCCCTCCCGTCATTTGAATTTGCGGAGGGGGAATCTCTGTTACGATTCTTACTTCTAACTTCTTGCTTCTTTCATCTAACCTCTTACTTCTGCTCACTGTTCACTTTTCATTTCAATTCCGCTGATTATTCTTCCAGTCCCTATACCATCCCTTCTATATGATGGGAACAGGTCTTTGTTGCATGATGTACACAAGCCCAAATTGAAAATGTTCGTTCTTTGTACACCCACCGCTTCTATCTGAAAACTATTAAGACCTGTAAGATTAAGTATTGATCTACCGTTTTCTAATGGCTTTAAAAATGATCCCCATGCAGGGTTTGATTCGTTAATAGGCTTAGCAACAATGTCCCCGACTTCATAACAACATTCCCCTATTACAGGACCAATTCCGGCAACTATATCTTCAGGTCTGCAATCAAACATATCCATCATCTGACATACAACCTTTGACATTATCCCTTTCAGCGTTCCCCTCCAGCCTGCATGTACTGCTGCAATAACAGAATGAACAGGGTCATACAGGAGGGCAGGGAGGCAGTCAGCGCTTACAACACCAATGCCGACATTTCTCTGATTTGTAATTATTGCATCACACTGTTTAGCAGTTGCATACTCTTTAAGCTTTTTTACATCATCCACCGGTTTATCAATAATAAGGATGTCGTCTCCGTGTACCTGCTTTGCGAGGATGAGATTATCGGTAGCGAACCCCATCCCCACCCTAACCCTCCCCTTGAAGGGGAGGGAATTCTGCGGATCCCCCTGACCATCTCCCCTTGATTGTACTTCATATCTCCCCTCCCCTTGCGGGAGGGGATTAAGGGGAGGGGGATTTTTATAAGCATTATTCTTCCTAATTGTAAAAAAATGCCTTATCCCATCTCTTTCAAGCTCAGGCAAAGACAGATATTGTTTTTCATTAGTTTCTGTTAAAGTGTCTGCACTCATCTTTAATTCAGTTTTCTCCTTAAAAATGCCGGTAGTTCCAGGTCATCTTCCTCTGCATGTAGTGCATCGTTTCTGTATTCATGATTTCCGGTCTTTCTCATAAAGGCAGGTTTTTCATATTCTGATTCCATTGAATCTCCGGCACTGACAAGCTGTAGTTGTCTTATTGATGCTGCAACCGGTTTGACTGCATCAAAGCCGGTTGCTATAACTGTAACAGTTACCTTGTCTCCAAGTGTTTCATCTATTACGCATCCCAATATTACATGTGCATCTGCATCAACCGCCTTCTGGATAATAGATGATGCCTCTGACATCTCATGGAGGGAGAGGTCTGCACCCCCTGATATGTTAATTAAGATACCCTTTGCACCTTCAATGGAATTCTCTTCAAGCAGAGGGCTTGCTATAGCACGCTTCACTGCCTCCATAGCCCTTCCTTCTCCGGAACCTGACCCCATGCCCATAACAGCACGGCCTGTGAAACTCATTATTGTCCTTATATCAGCAAAGTCTACATTAATATAACCGGGCCTCGTTATAATATCAGATATCCCCTGTACTGCCTGCCTTAATACATCATCAGCTAACTTAAATGCCTCTGTAGCAGGCGTACTCTTCTCAACCATACTCCTGACACGTTCATTAGGAATAACGATAACTGTATCAGCATATTTTTTCAGTTCATCAAGGCCCCTTTCAGCATAAGCAATCCTCTTCCCCATCTCATACTGAAACGGCTTTGTTACAACAGCAACGGTCAGTACCCCAAGACCCTTTGCTATATCAGCGATCACCGGTGCGGCCCCTGTACCGGTACCGCCTCCCATCCCCGCAGTAACAAATACCATGTCAGTATCGGCAAGTATCTCTCTAAGCACATCTTCATCTTCAAGTGCCGCATCCCTGCCTACATCCGGATTAGCGCCGGCCCCAAGACCCTTTGTGAGTTTATTGCCGATCTGTATACGTGATGCCGCCTTTGAGCCTTTGAGTGCCTGCACATCAGTGTTGATTGCAATAAACTCCACACCGATGAGGTTTGCGGCTATCATATTATTTACGGCATTACTGCCGCACCCGCCGACCCCGACAACCTTAATCTTTGCCCCGCCCTCAATAATTTCTTCTAATTCAAACATTATTGATCCTCCTTTTTAATATGTTCTCTTATTTCTTAAAACCCATCCCCACCCTAACCCTCCCCTTGAAGGGGAGGGAATTTTTATCGTATCGCACTTAAAACACCCCGCTAAACCAGCCTTTCATCACCTTGAAAATATTATTAAACGCATAGCCGTTTTTGACTGACCTTTCCGGCATCCCCTGTTGTTGTAAGGCACAAAGCAGTATACCTATGCTTGAAGAGTACATTGGTTGATTATATACCGCCGGGATACCTGCTGTATTCGGTATGCCTACCCTGACAGGCATACCTGTAATCTTTTCTGCTACATCTACCATACCATCCATGCTGCTGCTGCCGCCTGTAATAACAATCCCTGATGAGAGCAGATCTGTGTAGTCTATCTTCTTCAACTCTTTTAATGCAATGGTGAAAATCTCTTCAACCCGTGGTTCGATTATCTCTGAGATCATCTGTTTTGAGACAAGTCTGGGCGGTCTGCCGCCTATTCCGGAGATCTCAATAGGATCTTCTTCCTTTGCCCTTGAAGTAAGCGCACAGCCATATTCAACCTTAAGCCTCTCAGCCTCTGTAGTTGTGGTTCTAAGCCCTATAGCAAGGTCATTTGTAATGTTGAGTCCGCCTAATCCTATGACAGCGGTATGGAATACAGAACCATTAATGAATAAGGCCACATCAGTTGTTCCGCCGCCGATGTCTATAAGTGCTACACCGAGGTCCTTTTCATCCTGAGTCAACACAGACTCACTGGATGCGAGCGGCTGTAAGATAATATCTGCAACCTCAAGCCCTGCCTTGTTTATACTCTTAACAATATTCTGAACAGAATTAGATGCCCCTGTAATTATGTGTACCTGCACCTCAAGCCTCACACCGGATATGCCAAGAGGGTTTTTAATGCCGCCCTGTCCGTCTATAATAAATTCCTGCGGTATAACATGCAGTATCTCCCTGTCAGGTGGTATGGCAACAGCCCGGGCCGCTTCAATAGCCCTGTCTATGTCTGCCATTGATACCTCCTGCTCTTTAATCCCTATTACACCTTTGCTGTTAATACCGGTAATATGACTGCCTGTAATGCCGGTATGAACATTTTTTATCTTTACCCCTGTCTTTTGTTCCGCCTCCTGAACAGCCTTCATTATGGAATCAACAGTTTCTTCAATATTAACAACAACACCTTTCTTCAATCCCTTTGCCTGGCTTGTACCTGTGCCGAGAATGTTTATCTTGTTATCACCGGCAGGTTCTGCAACCAGTACACTTATCTTAGTTGTACCTATGTCAAGCCCTGCCGTAAAGTTGTCTTTCTTCGCCATCACTTCCCCCTTATTATGTTCCAGCTTCCTTTACAATAACCTGATTTTTAAATCTGAGGTCAACCTCTTTAAAAGAAGTACCTTTATCCCTGAAATTTTTTGCCAGTTCATGAAAACGTCTCAGCTTCTCTTTATATTCCCCTCTTCCAAGCCTTATACTATATTCTTTCAGATGAAGGGTTACCTGATTACTGTCGTTTATCTCTATACCTGAAGACGATATATCCATCCAAGGAATAGCAGTCAGCTCTTTCTTAACTTCGAGTGCAGACTGCATACCTTCTGCTGACACTGTTTCCCCTGCCTTTATTCCTGACCCTGCCCCCCTCAATGAAACACCATATACCACAGGAAGGTTTAACACGCTTTCCGGTTTTTCACCTAAAAATACTCCGTCTTCATCTGCAAGATAGAGTCTCCCATTACTGCTGATGTATAACGCCGGCATCCTTTCAAGGATATTTACCAGTATTGAGGCCGGCAGTTCCCTCTTTACTGTTACATCCTTTATCCACGGGTGTTCTTTTAACTTATTCATCAGGGTTTTTATATCCGCCTTAAAAATATTAGTACCTTTCAGCCCGTCCAGGTAAGGAGAAACCTCCTCTTCTGTAACAAATTTATTGCCGCTTAGTGTTACTGACTTAATCTTTAAAAAACTACTCACAAGATCAGTGGGTAAAGCCGGTACATGCGATGAAAAAGAAATACGGTTATGTGCAACAGCAATCGCCTTATCTGCCAGATACAAGACAGGGACTATGGCAAGAATAATAATCAAAAACTTTGCATAGCCTCTAATCCCCCTGCCGATCCCCTTAATAATCCCATTGCTTAGTCCTTTGGACAGCCCCTTTGACCGGCCTTTATTGCCGGTAGATTTTGCCTTGTTTCCATAAGATTTTTTATTTGGTTTATATTTGTAAAAATACATTATATTTGAATTCCAATATTCGACTCGAGAATCTCCAAAGCTCACCCCCATCCTAACCCTTCCCCCTCAAGGGGGAGGGGATTTTAGCGGAGTCCCTACTTCTTTATAAATGCTGATGAAAGTATCATCTCAACAAGTTCATCATAGCCGATACCTGCTGCTTTTGCCGCCATAGGCAGGAGGCTTGTTTCTGTCATACCGGGGACTGTATTTACCTCCAGAACATAAGGATTGCCGGCGGGGTCAACCCTGAAGTCTACCCGTGACACATAACAGCACCCTAATGATAAATGTGTCTTCAATGCAATATCCTTAATACTTTCTGTTACTGATGCTGAAAGCCTTGCAGGGACTATATAGTCTGCCATCCCCTTTGATGTCTTGGTTGTAAAATCATAAAATCCGCCGATGGGATTAATCTCAACAAGCGGCAGTGGCTTATTATCAAGTATCCCTGCAGTAACTTCTATACCGCTGATGTACTTTTCAATAATAACCTTGTCTCCGTATTCAATCGCTTTATCCAGCGCCTCCTGCAAGCCTTCCGGTTTGGAGACGATGCTTATTCCTATTGTAGAACCTTCGCGGCAGGGTTTTACTACTACGGGATATTTGATGGAATTTGGATCAATACCTTGTTCACCCGAAAATAACCCCCCCATGCCCCCCCTTGAAAAAAGGGGGGGATTTTCGTTGTCCTTTGTGAGCGCCTCGCTCATGACCGGTTCATCCGAAAATAACCCCATCCCCTCCCTAACCCTCCCCTTGAAGGGGCGGGAATTTTCCTCTCCCTCAGGGAGAGGATTAAGGTGAGGGTGGGGTTGTTCGTAAACTGAATATTCCGGTGTCGGTATGCCGTAATATTCAAACATCTTCTTTGAAAGAAGTTTGTCCATGCATATTGCACTTGCCGCAATGCCTGAGCCGGTATAGGGGATGCCCAGAATCTCAAGCAGTCCCTGGACACATCCATCTTCCCCATACCTGCCGTGAAGTGCAATAAAGGCGGCCTCTATCCCCTCTTCTTCAATCCTTGAAGGCAGGTCATATCCCATATCAACCGGGGTAACGTCATAACCAAGCCTCTTTAAGGCGGATGCAACAAGATTCCCTGTCTTGAGAGAAATGTCCCGTTCCGATGATATCCCTCCCATTAGTACCCCAATCCTTTTTCCTGTAATCATGCCGCCCCTACTATCCTCACTTCTAATTCCAGTGTTATCCCTTTTTCTTTTTCCACCCTGCTCCCGATCTGCCTGATAAGAGTTATAACATCCCGTGCATTGGCACTTCCATTATTAAGAATAAAATTTGTATGTTTTTCCGAGACTATTGCCCCGCCTGCTGTTACACCGCGCATACCTACTGAGTCAATCAGTTTCCATGCTGCTCCTTCATAAGGATTCTTAAAGATTGATCCGGCATTGGGCTTGGTGAGAGGCTGTGACCCCTTTTTCATAAGAAGGTTATTCCTGACTGCCTCCTTAATTTTATTTTGGTCACCCTTTTTCAGTTTTAATAAAGCACCTACAACAGCAATGCCGTGAATATGTGAACACCTGTATTTAAAAAGTATATCTTTTGCCGGGATGTCAGTTATCTTGCCCATCCTGTCAATTATACGTACTGACTCCAGTATATCCTTCATCTCTTTTCCATAAGAACCTGCATTCATAATGACTGCGCCGCCGAGTGAGCCTGGGATGCCGGCAGTAAACTCAATACCTGTAAGACCTTTCTGCACTGTATAGCTGAGCAATCTTGATAAGGCTATACCCGCACCGGCGTATATAAATGACTGTGACGCATCTTCCTTCACAGGTACTATTTTCCTGAAACTGTCTCCTGACTGTGGTGATGAAAGCGATATAACAATGCCCTTAATCCCTTTATCCCTAACAAGGAGATTAGACCCCTCGCCAAGAACAAACAGCGGTATCCTTTCAGCCCTTGCTGAATTAATAATACAGGCCAATTCAGCCTCATCAGCAGGAAAAACCATCACCTCAGCAGGTCCGCCAATCATGAATGACGTATGCTTACTCATGGGTTCATTAAAAAGAACCGCACCCTTTAACCCTGAAAGCACTTTTTTCATGCTGTTCTGTACCCTTGAACTCACGTGTTATCTCCAAGTCTGTTCATCCGAAAATCAACCCCATCCCCACCCTAACCCTCCCCTTGAAGGGGAGGGAATCAACTCAGCCCCCTCTCCCTCAGGGAGAGGGTTAGGGTGAGGGTGGGGTTTTCATTGCCCTTTGTGAGCGCCCCGCTCATGACGGTTCATTCGAAAATCCCCACAGCTCACCCCCACCCTGGCCCTCCCCCCTCAAGGAGGAGGGAATGTCTTGCCACTTACTTCTACCTTCTACCTTGAGCCTTCAGCCTAACTACCTGCTTTCCTCCAAAACCTTCCTTCCTATCTTCCAAATATCTCCTGCGCCGAGTGTAAGTATCATATCTCCGGGCATGATAATCTCATGAATATATCCGGTAATGTCATTCTTATCCGGTATAAACACCACGTCTTTATGACCGTGTTTACGGATTTCATTACAGAGCCTTTCGCCGCTTATACCTTCAACAGGTTTTTCTCCTGCAGGATATATCTCAGTTACTATCAGTATGTCTGCATTATCGAATGCACCTGCAAATTCGTTCATTAAATCCCTTGTCCTTGTGTAGCGATGGGGCTGAAATAACACAACAGTACGCCTTTTCCAACCATCTTTTGCAGCAGACAGGGTAGCCGCTATCTCTGTAGGGTGATGTCCATAATCATCAACAATCAGAATATCGTCAGGAATAACCCCCCCTGCCCCCCCCTTAAACAAAGGGGGGGAATTATCATCATTCCTTCCGATTCTGCTGATCTTGCCGACAATCTGGAATCTTCTCTCCACCCCGCTGAATTCCTTTAATGCCTTCCTTACGTCATCTATTTTTATGTCAAGTTCAACAGCAACACCGATACATGTCAGTGCATTACTGATATTATGCGTACCGGGAATAGGCAGGACAAATTTACCCATGTCTACGCCTTTAAACAAGACCCTGAATCTTGACCTCCCGTTTTCAATCTCTATTTCAGTTGCAGTAATGTCGGCCTTTTTCCTGATACTGTAGGTCATGTATCTTTTTTCAATTGAAGGTAGAATATCTCTTACATTTTCATTATCAGCACAAAGTATGGCGACCCCGTAAAAAGGTATCTTGTTGATAAAATTTACAAAGGTCTTTTTAATACTTCCAATATCTTTGTAATAATCAAGATGTTCAGCATCTATATTTGTCACAATTGCGATTGAAGGGGAAAGCTTCATGAAGGAGCCATCGCTTTCATCTGCCTCAGCTACAAGGAATTCGCTCTGCCCCAGTTTTGCATTACTCCCTATACTGTTAAGTTTGCCGCCTATTACAACAGTCGGGTCTAAGCCTGCCGATGCCATTACACTTGCTACCATTGATGTTGTTGTAGTCTTACCGTGCGCCCCTGCAATCGCAATACCGAATTTAAGACGCATCAATTCAGCCAGCATCTCTGCCCTTTGAATAACCGGTATAGATGACTCTTTTGCAGCAACTACCTCTGCATTGGTATTAGAGACTGCTGATGAAATTACTACAACCTGAGCACCCTTAACATTTGATCCGCTATGCCCTATTGTGATGTGCCCGCCTGCTTTTCTGAGTCTCTGAATAACATCCGACTCATTCATATCTGAACCGCTTACCTTGTATCCAAGATTCAGCAGGACCTCAGCAATCCCGCTCATGCCCGAACCGCCGATGCCTGTGAAATGAATATGCTGTATTTTTCTAAACAAGTTGTCTCCTTTGCACTGATGAAGATAACCCCATCCCCACCCTAACCCTCCCCTTGAAGGGGAGGGAATTACATAGTGCCATCTCCCTTGCGGGGAGAGTTATAGGGGGTGGGCATTTCCGATGCCCACCCTCCCCTTAATCCCCTCCCCTCAAGGGAGGGGAAGTCTTATCTTTGCTCACCTCTTACTATTAACTATTCACTATTCACTGTCTTTAATCCTTGCCAGCCCCACACACAACTTCACAATATCACTTGCTGCTGTCTTTCTATAAATCCCTGCACTCTTCTCAGACATTTGTTTTAGTCTATCTCTGTTATACAGGAAATATGTTATTTTTTCAGCTACTTTTTTTCCTGTTAAGTCTGACTCTGAGATTACTTCTGCAGTACCCATTGATTGCAGATATTCTGCATTATGCTGTTGATGGTCATGAGCAGCAAAAGGATAGGGGATAAGGATTGCCGGTCTTCCACATGCGGAGATCTCTGCAATAGATGTTGCCCCTGCCCTTGAGATTACGATATCTGCCTTATTATAAGCCTCTTCCATATTATAAATATAAGGTGTTACATCTGCAGGAATACCTGATTTTCTGTAAGAGTCTCTGACCCATTCAAAGTCCTTTTCTCCTGTCTGGTGCAGAAATCTTATGCCTGATGATTCCTTTTTAAGATAATCAAGAGACCCTGCAACAGCCTTATTAATAGCGCTTGCCCCCTGGCTTCCGCCGAATACAAAGATTACGAAGTCACTGTTTTTTTTATGCGTACAGCCTGCTATGCCCTTCCTGACAGGATTACCAAGAACCTCAACATTTCTCTTAAAGAATTTCTTTGATCCTTCAAAGGCCACAATAACCCTGTCAACTATCCGTGATAATGTCCTGTTTGCAAGACCGGGAATAAGGTTCTGTTCCATTATGATTGTTGGAAATCTGAGTATTGCTGCAGCAGAAAGCATAGGCACTGAGGCATATCCCCCTACTCCAATAACGACATCAGGGTTAAATCTTCTCAGTATCTTCATAGCCTTAATAAATCCCTCTATCATCTTTATACTGGACATTAGTTTTGCAACAATCTTTTTATTTGCTATACCGCCGGCCGGTATAGTCTCCAATTTATAACCCTCTTTCGGGACAATCCTTGCCTCTATCCCCTGCTGTGTTCCTACAAAAAGGACATCAGAATCCCTATCCTGTCTGTAAAATTCTTCTGCCACCGCTATCCCAGGATAGAGGTGACCACCTGTGCCCCCTCCGGCAATTATTACACGCATAATATTCACCCGAAAATCACCTCCGGCGGGGTAAGAAAACCCCGCCTATCCATATCAACGAGGATAGGCGGGACTTTCTTGTCCCGCTGATTTTCATGGCCCTTTGTGAACCCTCGGTTCATGGGAGTTCACCCGAAAATCACCAAAGCTCACCCCCACCCTGACCCTTCCCCGTCAAGGGGGAGGGAATAAACTTAGCACACTCTCCCACATATTGCTTATCTCAATCTCAAACTTAATCTCAATCTTGCTTCTTACTTCTTGCTTCTTACTTCTGCTTACTGCTTACTGCTACCTGCTTACTGTATTTTAAAAACCAATGTGGCTCTGCATTTTTTGTATCAGGTTCTTTCCCTGAGATGGAATAGAGGATGCCGACCATTGCCATGTTTGTCAGAAGTGATGTCCCTCCAAAACTTATGAAGGGCAGGGCAAGCCCTTTTGTTGGAAACATTCCTGTAACAACAAACAGATTAAGCACTATCTGAACCCCGATAAATATTGTTATTCCTGTAGACATATAGCCCTCAAATGACCCCCAATGGGTCTTAATTATACTGAAGCACCGCCAAAGGAAGAAGATAAAAAACATTACAACAAACAGGCATCCTAAAAATCCAAGCTCTTCACCAATCACTGAAAATACAAAGTCCGTATGGGCCTCCGGAAGAAAGAAGAGTTTCTGTCTGCCGTCACCAATCCCCCTGCCCATAAACCCGCCGTCTCCAAATGCTATGAATGACTGGCTTATCTGGTAGCCGACACCAAAAGGGTCTGCCCATGGGTTTAAAAAAGCCTTTATCCTGTTTATCCTGTATCCCATGTTTTTTACAAGGAAGAAACCTGCCGGAAGGAATAACAGGGACAATCCTGTTATGTGGGCCAGACTTGCACCGCCGATAAAAAGCATTGCAGCAGACCCTACTCCTATAACAAATGCCGTGCCCATGTCCGGTTCCACAAGGATTAAACCGGACATAATACCTACAATAAGAAGCGGTGGGATAAACCCGTTCCAGAAATCCCTTATCCTTTCACCTCTGTTGGCCAGATATGAAGAAAGATAGATTATCACAGCCAATTTTGCGAGTTCAGAAGGCTGGAAAGACATGGGGCCTATCCTGAACCAGCGTCTTGCATTGTTTATCTGAGACCCGACTCCAGGTATCAGGACAAGCAGGAGAAGGATGTACGATAATATTATAAGCGGTATAGGGAGCTTCTTCCAAATATCAACACTGATACGTGAAGCAATAACCATCCCGATGATTGATATTACCGACCAGATAACCTGTTTTTTCAGGAAATAGAAAGAATCATGATAATTATTAAACGCCATAATGTGGCTTGAGCTGAAGATCATAATCGTCCCGAATGCAACCAGTCCTATTACAGCAATAAGCAGTAACGGGTCTTTCTGAACAGGCTCTTGTGAGGTGTTGTCCTTCAATGCCCCTGAGAAAATAATATTATTGCTTAAAATATTCATCCGAAAATGACCCCCCCATGCCCCCCCTTGAACAAAGGGGGGGATTGCCGTTGGCCATTGAGCACCAAAGGAACTTTCCCCCCCTTAACAAGGGGGGGCTTGGGGGGGTGGTTTTCATCCTCCTTTGTGAAACCT
>JACRGV010000089.1 GCA_016212215.1 Nitrospirota bacterium | reverse complement strand
CTAATCACATGAGCAGTGAGTCCATACGATATTTGTGTGAAGAACTTAATTCAACAGAAACAGTATTTCCGGGCACAAATCTGCGACTGGTTTACGAACTGGTATCTTAACAAATTCCACGAGGTCAGGAGGTCTGTACATAGATAGCCGCGGGAGGCTTTCTAATCCCTGATGCAGTAAATATTACACTCCCTGTAAATCCTACTGCCTTCGCCTCCACCTTGTTATTCCCTGAGCCGGACCATGTCCCTAATGTGAAGTTTGCAGAGGCAAGACCATTTGAACTAGAGGTAACTGCAATCGCCCGTTCCCCTCCATCTAAACTCCCGTTACTTTCAATAACCCGGAAGGTTACCGTCCTGCCGGAGACAGGTGCACCATTCTCATTATTTAAATAGACTACAAACGGCTCTGAAATTGGGGTACCTATAAAACCCCTCTGATTGTCCCCGGAATAGAGGTTTATCCTGGCCTGTGCGGAGAGGTCAAGATTCACAGTAACCGACGCAGTAGCTACATTCCCCACCTGGTCGGAACCCACTGCCCTGAGGGTGTTAGCCCCGGGATTTAATGGCAGATTTTCTACAATAAATGTGCGGTTATCCACCACAGCCTCTATCCCATTTACCAATACCCTCCCCTGGTTTTCATTTACCGTCCCCCTGACGATGTCATTGATAATCCCTGTTACTGTTATAGGGGAGGCAGTAGTCACATAACCCTCCGGTGGAGATGTGATGGAGACATGAGGAGGGGTTGAATCCAGTGAGATATTAATGCTTGCAGTTGAGATATTATTGGCCGGGTCTGTGGCCCTTGCAATGATCGTATTCATCCCCTCGTTTAACGTGATACCGTCTGCGGAAAATGTCCCATTAGAACCCGTTACCGGGCTGCCGTTGACTGTTAATGTGGAAGTCGGATCATCAATAGTTCCCGAAACCCTGATAGGTGAACTGCCAAGTGTAAGCAGATCCGGAGGAGATGTGATGGCAATAGTGGGAGGGATGATGTCAGTAAGCACCAGATCACCACCGCTGAGATTCTTAGGTCCAGCAGAGTAGTAACGACTCCCGTCACTTTTGTAAATTGAAATACGGAAAGAATCGGGCCGTCCGTTAGTCACTGTGGCCGAGAATGTGTATCCTGCAATATTGTTAACCGTACAGTTGCCTGAAATATCGGCTGACGTTCCTACCCCGGTGGATGTGAGATTCGTAATGGCAGTACTCACCATGCTCATCCTTGTCCTGGAATAGTAATATTTAACGAGACCGGAGGGAGGATTTGCCCCATCCTTGCTCACGTCCATTGAGAAGATAGCTTTATAGGTTAGGGTCTCTGGAAAGATATAACCGTTGCCGGAGATTCTGTTTACTGTAGCGAAAGCTGTGGCAGAAAAACTAAAGAGGAAAAACAGGGCAAACCATACTATAGTCCATCGCCTACCCATATCAACAACCTTTCAAACTCCCTAATTTGGCTGTTGATATCTTAAGGTGGAAATACTTAAATTGCAGGGAGAATCATTTGGTTAATCTATTACCCTTAACCTTCATCGCCAGGAATTATATTAAGACCCTACTTAAATCAAAATAGCAAGCAATATTCATGCCCAATATATATATTGTTATAAAATCAATTAGTTATGATGATGTTAGTCTGTAACTTTTTAATAACTGTAAAATTTTCAGACACTTTTGCCACTATTAAAGGGGAAATTAATAAGGCATATAAGGAGATGTGTCAAATAAAAGGCTTATTATTCAATAAGTTATAAATAACAATATGAAAGTGTCAAAAAATATGTCACTAATTTCTATTTTAACGAAGGGAGTGGGTGAAATCAGATTAAATTTCTTTAATTTCAAATAGTTATAGGATTACGAGAACTGTTAAATTCCTGTCACCATCAACTATTTGCCCCCAGATTGTAGATAGTCAAGCATCTACAATCTCTGATTCGTGATACCTGTCGTAGCCACTTCTCAAAAATACCTTGCCATATGATAGCGTATTTGCTACCATTCAACCATGTATAAAGATAAGCTGGCGAATCCGGCCAAATGTAGCATTTAAAGACCTGCTTGAGATATGCCGCAAACACTTTGGAGAGCCGAGAATAAAGGGAAACCATCATATCTTCAAAACTCCCTGGCAGGGAGACCCAAGGATAAATATCCAGAAAGAAGGGAAAATGGCAAAGCCGTATCAGGTGAGAATAGTTCAGAAGGCATTGGAAAAACAGGAGGAGCAAAAAGATGAAATATAAAGCCGATAAATACACTTACAGGATCGAATGGTCCGAAGAAGACAAGGTGCATGTCGCCCGTTGCCTTGAATTTCCATCATTAGCGGCCCACGGAAAGACATCTGAAGATGCTCTCAGGGAGATAGGGATTGCTGTATCTGAGACCATCAAATGGATGGAGGAGGAGGATGAGCAGATACCGGAACCGTTGGGGATGAAGAAGTTTAAAGGACATATAACGCTCCGTGTCCCGCCGGACGTACACCGTCATCTTGCCATCCGGTCGGCTGAAGAAGGGGTTTCGATTAATCAGTATGTACTTGCGAGATTGTGAGGCTTTGCCCATCCCACTTTGGAAATGTATATTTCAGTGGAACCTATCTACACTTCTATCGGGACTGCCATAAACTCATCAAAATTGGATGGTGTAATAATCTGAAACTTACTGTTTTTATATGCTGACGTAAATTCGTTTGCAACTTTCAAGTTGGGCCGGCCTTCTTTCCACTTGAACTCATAAGCCCTTAATTCGCCATGGCTTTCTTCTATTAAGTCAATTTCCTTTTGGTCATACGTACGCCAGAAATAGAAATTGGCATATCGGCGATAGTGTGCATAGACCTTCATCCTTTCCTATACAAGTAACAGAGAGATAACAGATTGGCAGGGGTTATTCAAAGACCCTATTATTGCAAACTCAGTGATGGACAGGATGGCTCATCATGCTCATCAGATTACAATGACCGGAGAGTCATACAGAAATTAGGGAAAGATGCCATTAAAAAAGTTACAGGATAGAAAAGATAAAATAGATGATGTTGATTAGAGCAAACCAGAGAGTAAATCAGAAAGAAAGGAGGTGGTTATCAAACAATAAATAATAAAAGTAATAGACATAATCACCGGAAGAGTTTTATATTTTAACACAGAAAAAGTGGGGAATAAAACTGAAACGCGGCACACCTCCCCCCATCTCCTCTACTTCTTTCGCTGTCCACTCCAAATGCTCATAATTTGCATCGTTCATTGGAAGGATATAAAAAGAAATCTTTAGTTGAAGAGCCCCGATGTTGGATAATTTTCTCCAAACTTTGACTCTTCCTTTGGGATTTGATCCGGGAAGGCTATATGCAAATATTAACCACATTATTATACCTATTACAAATTAAGGTAATAACATAATATGATGTGCTTGTCTATCTACAAATTTGTCCCAAAAACAGAGACAGGATAATCGACTCATGGTGAAAGTTGATTAGTGTATTAATTGGGACAACCAATGCTTCCAAATACGCTTGCCTATTTCCTGCCGTTACTCTAAAATGTAATTTATGAAATTGGAAAAAAGGAAACGCCTCTCAAGGGAAGAGTTTGCAGAATTGCTAAGTGATTTTGTGAAGATGATTGCTGAAGAGAAGAGGATTGTTTTTGAGGACATGGATGTTTCCATGCCGGATTCTTTTGAGGTTGAACTGGAATATAAGGAAAAGCATGGTTATGCAAAATTTGAAATAGAGCTGTGTTGGGATACCGGCAAGACAGAGGGCGGGCATTGGGGATTAATGTCTGCATTAAAAAATATAACTAAAAGTTCCAATACCTCAATACCGGATAATTTTAAAGAAATCAAAAAATGTATTGAAAAAAAGCTGGAAGATATTGCGAATTTAATCAAGAAAGGGGGCAAACCTTCTGAAGAGGATATAGATTATTTCAAGGATTTAATCAGTGCATTCCGGCAACAGTCAAAACCGGAATGGGAGGATGGTATGTATAAACTCCAGACAGCCGTTGACGGGATGATTGATGCTATACATGATGCGAACTTTTCGCTTGCACTTGATCGGATAAGAGAGATTAATAATATTAAGAAGGATTGTCATCGGGTATTCAAATAACCCCCCCTCCCCTTTGAGGGGGGAGGGTTAGGGTGGGGGTGAGCAATGGAGATTTTCGTGTGAGCAGGTGTACCACTGAAATAAAAAGTAGAGTATCACTATCCTATTCCCCTGACTATGAACTTCCAAATGTAACAAAGGCCGTTCATGATGTTATTGACCACCTTGGCGGTATAAGGCAATTCATCTCCAGTGGGGACACGGTATTAATCAAACCCAATCTTATTAAAGGCTGTCCGCCTGAGCAGGCACTTACAACCCATCCTGCTGTTGTTGAGGCTGTTGCATGTCAGGTACTCAATGCAGGCGGTAAACCATTTATCGGCGACAGTCCTGCATTTGGAGAGCTGTCTTCTGTAGCAGGTATTACTGGGATGGAAGATATTTGCAGGAGGCACAACATACCGCTTGTGCCTTTTAATAAGCCTGTCCGTGTTGCAATCCGGAATGAGTGGATTAAAAGTATATCAATAGACCGCTCTGCACTTGAGGCTGATAAGATTATTAATATCCCGAAATTAAAAACTCATTGTCAGGTAGGGATGAGCGGTGCAATAAAAAATCTGTTCGGATGTGTAGTCGGCAAGCGAAAACCATTACTGCACTTTCGTGCCGGTGATTACAACCACCGTTTCGGCGTTATGCTGTTTGCAATATATAATATATTGAACCCTGCATTAAATATTGTTGATGGTGTGATGGGTATGGAAGGACAAGGCCCCACCAGCGGAACTCCAAAATATCTTGGACTAATCGCCGCATCAACTGACGGCCCTGCACTTGACCGGATATTGTGTGAGATTATTGGAACGTCTGCCTCATCTGTTGAGGTACTGGAGGCACTGAGAGAACACTATAATATTCAACCTGATCTTAATAAGATGGTACTATCAGGAACACCTTTGAGTAAATTTGCAGGCAAAACATTTACTTTGCCTGTTAGACAAGAGATCAGGTTTAACCTGCCGAGAACAGCCTTGAGTGTGTTGAAACAGATTGGGTTGAGGTTGAGATCGAAGGGTTTCGGTTTTCATAGATCATAGTTTATAAGGGTCAAATATCTTCAGGTTTAATCCCTGTGTATTTCGAGATTCTGGCCAACATCTTTGGTCCGATCTCATCGCGATCGTGAAACGCAAAGACGTAGTCTGGGTGGCCATGTTTCGATAGGGTTTTGTGTGAACCAGAAGTTCGTTTGACAACCCAGCCGTTTCGTTGAAGGGCTTTTAGAACCCTATTCGCTTTTGTGCTTGACCACTGTGTCATGCAGTTGCAAACGTTATTTCAACCGGTTCGACAAGATACTCCCCATGTTCAATACGTTCCGCCATAACCCGCAATGCAAGTGCCTCAGCCTGGGCAATTGCCTCCTCACGGCTTTTTCCATACTTCATAACACCTGGAATTTCAACAATCTCAGCAATCCATCTACCATCAACCTCTTGCTCTGTTTCTATAGAAAATCTCATCGTTGCCTTCTCCTGTTATTTGGGTCACTAACCACTAATCACTATTCACTGCCTTTAACACCTTTTCCATATACCCCTGTATTACAGCTAAATTCTCCTCAGTATCTGCTTCATAACGCAGGACAAGGACAGGCTGGGTATTGGATGGCCTGATAAGGCCCCATCCGTGGTTGAAGACCACACGAGCGCCATCAACAGTTATAACCTCTTTAATTGACAGTGATGCGGGTAAGGGAGGAAGTTTGCCTGATGCGAATGACTCCTTTATCTCTTCTACTACATTGAACTTTTTCTCATCAGCACAATCTATCCTGATTTCAGGTGTTGTAAATGTTACAGGGACATCCTCAAGCAGGAAACTTACCCCTCTTTTGAATTCTGCCCTCTTAGTCCCCTCTTCTGATATGGGCACTTTAATCCTTCCCCGTTTTAATATCTCAACAAGCCTGCATGTTGCATAGATGGCATCATCATATCCATAGAACCTGTCGGCAAAAAAGATGTGTCCGCTGACCTCGCCTCCAAGCACGGCCTCGACCTCTTTCATCTTTGCCTTGATAAGCGAATGTCCTGCCTTCCACATTATACCGTGACCGCCGGCCTTCTCAATCTCGTCATATAAGACCTGGGATGCCTTGACCTCTGATACAAAAATTGCCTCAGGCCATTCCTTGCAGATCTCCCTCGCATAAATTACCATCAGCCTGTCGCCCCAGATAATACCGCCATTTTCATCCACGATGCCTATCCTGTCTGCATCACCGTCATAGGCAACACCAAAGTCTGCACTGTTTTCCTTTACCGCCTTAATAAGGTCCTGCAGGTTCTCCGGCACTGTAGGGTCAGGATGATGATTGGGAAATCTGCCGTCAGGTTGTGAGAAAAGTTCAACCACCTCACAGCCCATCTCCCTGATAATTGAAGGGGCAACAGCGCCTGCTGTCCCATTCCCTGAATCTACCACAACCTTTATAGGCGGATTGATCACCTGCCCCGGGAATACAAACTGTTCTCTCAGATATGCCTGATAGAACGGTATTATCTCAGTATATTCAACCTGGTCAATCATACGTGACTTAGATGCAGAACCGAAATCCGGTTTTCCTTCCTCAATAATCCTGCGAATATGCTGAATAGTCTCACCATGAAGGGCCTCTTTGCCCACACATAGTTTGAATCCGTTAAATTCGGACGGATTATGACTGCCTGTAATCATTACACCGCCGTCAACGTGAGTGTTGTAAAGTGAGAAATAAAGTAATGGAGTCGGGCAGACACCGATATCAATCACATTTAAACCGGCACAAGTAATCCCGTCAACAAGCCCGTTACTGAGTTGGTTAGAATGTACCCTCACATCTCTTCCCACGGCAACTGTCAGCTCCCCAACCTTAGAATCTTCAACCCCATTCACCTCCTGTACATACTTACCGAAGGCCCATCCGATTAAGCGGGCAGTATCTTTTGTAATATCCGTCCCGACAACACCCCTGATGTCATACTCCCTAAAAATTTTTGAAGAAACCGTCATTGTTTATTCCCTCCCGTATTCATCTTCAAATCTTACAATATCATCCTCTCCAAGATATTCCCCGTTCTGCACCTCAATTATCTGAAGCGGTATTTTACCCGGATTCTCCAGCCTGTGCCTTGTCTCCATAGGTATATACGTACTTTCATTAGAATTAATAAAGAATACCTCTTCTCCCCTTGTTACCTTAGCTGTCCCTGATACAACAACCCAGTGTTCACTCCTGTGGTAGTGCATCTGATAAGAAAGCCGCTCCCCAGGATTTACCATGATACGCTTTATTTTATATCGTTCCCCCTTCTCTAAAAGGGTAAACGTGCCCCAAGGTCTTATTACAGTGGTGTGTGTTATATACTCCTCTGACCCGCGCCTTTTCAGGTCTTCAACTATCTTCTTCACATCCTGTGCCCTGTCCTTCCGGCATACAAGGGTAGCATCATCAGTATCAACTACAACCATATCCTTCAATCCAATGGTGGCAACAAGCCTGTCAGTCGCATAGATAATGGAACTCCTGCTGTCTATATCTATCACATTTCCCATTATCACATTCCCACCAGGGTCAATAGCAGATATCTCATCAAGTGCTGTCCAGCTCCCTACATCGCTCCATCCAAAATCTGCCGGAACAACCGCTACCCTGGCAGACTTCTCCATAACACCATAATCAATAGAAATCAGTTCAAATTTAGTGAAGGCATTTTCTGTAACTTCTGTTTCATCCTCTTTCCCGATAGCAGATGCTATCTCTCTAAGCCCTTTAGACAGGACCGGCATATAATCGCCGATCTCTTCAAGTATCCTGCCTGCCTTCCATACAAACATACCGCTGTTCCAGTAAAAATTACCCTCTTTAAGATAGACGGCCGCCCTTTCAGCATCAGGCTTCTCAACAAACCTTTTCACTGAATATACAGTGATATCTGACTTGTCACTTCCTGTTTCCATCTTCTCATTTCTTACTTCTTGCTTCTTGCGTCTTGCTTCTTGCTGTTGACTTCTAACTTCTGACTTCTGACTTCTGACTTCTATCAACTCCCCTGCTTCTATATAACCATATCCTGTCTCAGGCCTTGTTGGTTTCAAACCTATTGTCACAAGAAAATCCTTACCGGCAACTTTTATGGCATCACGTAAAACATCAAGGAACCTGTCTCTCTCTTTAATAACATGGTCAGCAGACAATACGGCCATTACTGCATCAGGATTATGATGGTAGATATGTGCTGAGGCGAATCCTATTGCAGCAGCAGTATTCCTCGGCAAAGGTTCAATTATAAAATTCTCTCTTTTTATCTCCGGCAATTGATACCTTATCTGCTCGGCATGATTCTTATTGGTAACAATAAAGATACGGTTTAAAGGTATTAGAGGAGTCACCCTTGCCATTGTCTGCTGTATCAGCGTCTCTTCCCCCTCAATTCTGAGGAGCTGTTTCGGCATAGCCTCCCTGCTCAAAGGCCAGAAGCGTGTACCACTCCCACCCGCCATAATCACAACATAAACATTTTCCATCCCAGTATATTCCTTATTCATGTTTATTCTTGTTTATTTCTTCTTACGTCTTATGTCTTACTTCTAACAGTTTACTCCTTACTTCTTAAAAAACTCCCGCACCTTCCCAATCACATAATCCTGTTCCTCATTTGTAATAAACGGGAACATTGGAAGCGACAATATCTCTGAAGAAACCTTTTCACTTACAGGAAAATCACCCTCTTTGTATCCAAGATAGTTGAATGCCTCTTGGAAATGTAAGGGTATAGGATAATGGATTGCAGTAGGTATGCCGTTATCATTCAGGTATTTACTCAGGTCATCCCGCCTGTCTGTTCTGATTGAATACTGGGCATAAACAGATGAATTATAATTTTCTACATAAGGGGTAATAACAACATCTCTAAGTCCTTCATTATAATAAAAAGCCTTTATCTCACGGAGTTTTACCTCTTCCTCAAAATGCCTGAACTTTGCAAGCAGTACTGCCGCCTGAATAGCATCAAGCCTGCCGTTAATCCCGATGTATTTATGTTTGTATCTCTTCTCCTGCCCGTGGTCACGAAGACTCTTCATTATGCCGGCCTTCTCTTCATTATCAGTAAATATCATCCCGCCGTCACCATAACATCCAAGCGGTTTTGAAGGAAAAAAGGAGGTAACGCCGATATCCCTGAAACCGCATGACCTCTTTCCCTTGTATATGCTGCCGAATGACTGGCACCCGTCTTCAACAACAAAAATGCCATGCCTGTCTGCAATAGCATTGATTGCATCCATTTCAGCAGCCTGCCCGTATAAACTTACCGGAATAGTCCCTTTTGTATTTTTATTAATCTTTTCTTCGATAAGCAGCGGATTTATATTATAGGTCTTTTCATCTATATCAACGAATACAGGCTTTGCACCAAGTAATGCTATAACCTCTGCTGTAGCAATAAATGTAAAAGGCGGACATAATATCTCATCCCCGCTCTTAACACCATAAGCCAGGAGTGCAAGTAGAAGTGCATCAGTACCGGAGCTTACACTTATCCCGAATCTCACACCCACATATTCCGCAAGTGTCTGTTCAAGTTCACTTACCTTAGGCCCCATAATGAACTGCGTACTGTTAACAACCTCCGCAATCCCCTGATCAATCTCTGATTTATATTTTGTGTACTGTTGTTTAAGGTCAATAAAATTTAGTTTCACTCGAAAATCCCTTCCGGCGGGGTAAGAAAACCCCGCCTATCCATATCAACGAGGATAGGCGGGACATTCTTGTCCCGCCCCCCCCCCCTCCCGCCAAGTGAGGGGAAATAAATATTGCATACTCTCTTACATATGGCTTAACTCAATATCAATCTTAGTCTTAATCTTATCTTGCTTCTTACTTCTAACTTCTTACCTCTACTTACTGCTACCTAACTAAAAAAGGCTATAGAAGTACCACCCCTTCTACAGCCTCTAATCCTTCGAGAAAAACCATCTCCGCCTTATCCCTCTGTCTTCTCAATAACAATCTTATGCTCAACAAGCCGGATCCTTTTAATCTGTGCAGTTATTACCCTTTGCACACCTTCAAGATTTCTCATGTATATCTTGCCGCCTTCCTGAGGCTCTAAGATATCCACACTGTCCAGAAAAAGTTCTTCCTTATCACCCTTGAGTATATAAACACTTGCTTCACACATAGCAGTTAATCTCCCTGTTAATTATTTTTATCTGCTTTTAAACCCCATACCCACCCCACCCCCAATTACTACTGCGGGGGCAGGCTCTAACCCTCCCCCATTCAGTGTCGGGGAGGGAATTAACTTAGCCACCTCTCCCTCAGGGAGAGCTGCAATTAAATTCCTTCCAAATCCCTCCCCCCTCTTTTGCGGGGGGAGGCAGGAGGGGGGATCAGGGTGAGGGTGGGGTTATCATTGCCATTTGTGACCGCCCAGCTCATGGACATTTCAATGCAGGATAGATTAAAACATTCTCTTTATCCTGTCAATCAGTTTATCTATTATATGCGGAAAAGGCTCAGGGGTCACACCGATTAATTCTATGCCGGTTTGTGGGAGAGGGATAAGCAGCTTGCGTGCATTACTGCTGGATATTGCCTCTGCCATTGCCGGGGTAAGTTCACCGAGCATAGAATTCGGGATTATTATTGCCCATGTCCCTATAATAATGTTTACGTTCTTACTCATAAGAATAATAGAATTCTCACCTGTAGCGGCCTTATTAGCCCCTGCCTTCATCATAAGTGATGTAGCTATTGCATTCGTACCGACTGCAATAATCTCAACATTCTCAAGGGATTTTTCCGGTATACTTTTATGTATCTTCTCTATAATATGGGCGCCTATTCCTCCGCCCTGCCCGTCTATAACTGCTATTGATATGTTAGCCATAGTTCGATATAATACAAAATCCAGGAGATCAATGCAAACTTAAAATGAAAACAGTTTTCCTTCTCACCATCTCAAATATCTTCATGACATTTGCGTGGTACGGACATCTTAAATATAAAAGCTCACCCTTATGGATTGTAATCCTTATCAGTTGGCTCATCGCATTTGTTGAATACTGTTTCCAGGTGCCTGCCAACCGTATCGGTCATTCCCAGTTTTCTGCCGCTCAATTAAAAACCATTCAGGAGGTAATAACCCTAATTGTTTTCGCAATATTTTCGATATTATACCTTAAAGAAGAATTCAAGTGGAACTATGCAGCAGGGTTCTTATTGATTATAGGCGCAGTAATCTTAATATTCAAAAAATAACAATCAAACAAGCAAACAAGGCAAAAAAGGAGATTTATTTTTATGAGTATCCCTCACGTACATATAATGCTTAACCATATCCCGGTGATAGGAGTCTTATTCTGTAGTCTGTTCTTCATTATCTCTGTGATACTGAAGAATATGCAGTTCCAGCGTGTTACATCAGTTCTGTTAATACTTGCTGCATTATCTGCAATCCCTGTATTTATAACAGGAGAACCCACTGAACATGTTATAGAGGATATTCCGACTGTGTCTAAACACTATATAGAAGAGCATGAAGAATCTGCCATTGCATCACTTATTGTAATGGAGATCCTCGGCGGTCTTTCATTACTTGGGCTTATCCTTTCCAGAAAACAGGACAGGATACCAGGATACGTAAAAAATGGAATTATTATTTTCAGTATCATATCGTCAGTGCTCATTGCCTATACTGCCTATCTTGGCGGACACATCAGGCACACTGAAATCAGACCTGATTTTCAGGCTCCGGTACATGTAGATGGGGGTACGAAAGATTAGTTTTTATTTTTCAGGTAAGCAAGGAGTGTCTCTGTCTTTAAGGCCATTATAAATAAATCCTTATACTCAATTATACCTTTATAGAACTCCACTTTCTCTTTTTCAACAAATTGCGGAACAGGACTGAATTTATCTTCAGTAACATATATTACCTCCCTCACCCTATCAACAGGAAGTCCGGCAGCAAGATTTTTGTGTCCTATAATTATGATATTCTTTTTTTTACCATGTTGAGGATGAGAATCGGAATAAGGAGGGTTGTGGTATCTGCTGAAGGCGATTACAGGAATGATCGTCCCTCTTAATGATATTACTCCCTTTACATAAGGACCGGCATTCGGAACTTCCGTCGGTTCAATGTAATTAATAATCTCTCTGACATTTATTACGTCAACAGCATATACTTCATTATCAATAGTAAACCTCAGGTACTGGAGATAATGGCTATTGTCCTGATGTAATATCTTCTCAGTTATACCTTCATGCTTTCCATGAAGAAGATTCATCCGAAAATCCCCTCCGGCGGGGTAAGAAAACCCCCCCTATCCATTTCTACGAGGATAGGCGGGACTTTCTTGTCCCGCTGATTTTCATGGCCCTTTGTGAACCCCCGGCTCATGGGAGTTCATCCTAAAATCTCCATAGCTCACCCTCCCACTAACCCCCCTCCCGTCAAGGGAGGGGGGAAAAACTTTGCATCCCTCTCCCGTGGCGGGAGAGCTGCAATTCAATTCCTTCCAAATTCCTCCCCCCTCTTTTGCGGGGGGAGGCAGGAGGGGGGCACGGGTGAGGGGGCCTCATTTTCATCATCCTTTGTGAGCCGGAGGCTCATGACGGTTCATTTTTGGCTCAGACTGAGGCTACCCCTTTGAGATATGACGAAACCCTGTTTCTTCCTTCTCGTTTGGCCCTGTATAATGCATTATCAGCCATGCTGATAAGGGCATCATAACCTCCAATGGTATCATCAGGAAATGTCGCCACGCCGACGCTTACTGTTACGTGTATGTCACCGGTCAAATCCCTTAACATAGGACTCTCTTCAACAGCCTTTCTGATCCGCTCTGCAACAATATGTGCACCCAGTACTGTATTCTGGGAAAGTACAATCATAAACTCATCTCCACCGTATCTGACTGCAAAGTCATAACCCCTGAGTATTGCCTGAAGTAATCTGCCGATTTCTTTAAGGACTGCGTCTCCGCGCTGATGTCCATAGCTGTCATTCACCTCTTTAAAATAATCAACATCAAGCATTACCAGTGATAATTTCAGATTGAATCTCTCACACCGATTGTATTCCCTGACAATTGCATCATAGAGATACCTGGAATTATAAAGTCCTGTCAGATTATCCATTATGGTAACACGTTCCAGTTCATTGATCTTAGACCTTAGCTCACACTGGAGTTCTTTCATCTTCAACTGAGTCCTGACCCTTAATATCAGCTCCTGCGGATGAAAAGGTTTTGTCATATAATCCACAGCCCCGTTTTCAAGCCCCCTGATACGGTCAAACACCCCTCTGTTGGCTGAGAGCATAATCACATTTACATCCTCTAAACTCTTTTCCCTTCCCATGAATTCAAGAAGTTTAAACCCATCCATCCCCGGCATCATTACATCACAGACAACCATACTGATTTCCTTCTGTGAAAGCACCTTGATGGCACTGAATCCATTGTCTGCCTCATGATAATTATCAAACAATTGTGCCTTTTGTAAGGTATCTAAAACCTGTTTACGGATAACCGTAGAATCATCCACTATTAATATATTTTTTCCCATGCCTTAAGTATTTCGGAAATCAGGAATGAAACCTGAAATGACCGGAAAAGCTAAACCTTACATTTCTCGATTATCCCGCCTACATCAAGTACAGGTACAACACTCTTGGAATCTATCTCTGTAAATCCTGTTATCCCTGGAACAGTTCCGAGCAGTTCGTTTAACGGTTTGATCAATATCTCCCGCTGACTCTTAATTGCATCAACAACGATACCGACCCTCTTCTCTGCAAGCCCGACCACAATAACATACTGCTTTCTTTTTAAATCCACCCTTCCCCCCTTTGCTGAAGGAGGGTTATGTGGAATTTGTTCGGACTGCATGAACACAAGGGTCTCTTGAAGTCTGATAACAGGAATAAAATGTCCCCTTAAATTAAAGACCTCTTTTATACCTGTCTTCTTTACAGCATGATCCTGAAATACAAGGATTTCCGAGATATAGTTAAAAGGAATTGCATATTGCCTTCCGGAATCATTTACTATTAAGGCCCTTGCAATAAGCAGGGTTAACGGAAGTATTATGGAAAACTTAGTCCCTCTTCCAAAAGCAGACTCAACATCTATCATGCCCCCGAGGGATGCTATATTTTTTGCAACTACATCAAGTCCTATCCCTCTGCCGGAGACCTCATCTATACTTGCCCTTGTGCTGAAACCCGGACTAAATAAAAATTTCACCATCTCCGTCTCTTCAGGATTTTCACCTTCTGTAATTAATCCCCTGTTTAAGGCAACGGCACTAATTTTACTGAAGTCTATACCTGCACCGTCATCTTTTATGTCAATTATGATCCTGCTTTCCCTGTGTGAGGCAGATAACTCTATAGTACCTCTCTGCGGTTTACCTTTCCCGATACGTATTTCTTCATCTTCAATCCCATGGTCCATTGCATTTCTGATAATATGCATCAACGGATCTGCAAGCCCCTCGATCATCGCCTTATCTAACTTTGTATCGCCGCCGGATAACTTGATTTCAACATCCTTTGATAACTCACTGCAAAGTTTATTCACAATCCCTGAAACCCTTTCAAACAAATAACTAATAGGGACAAGCCTGATGTCAATAATGTCATTTCGAAGGACTGTCAGTCTCTTGTAAAGTTCCTTCGATGCCTTTGCCATTGTACGAACATTCCTGTTATTATCTGAACCATTCTTTACCTCTTTAATTAATTGAGACATGGTATCGTTTAATAAAAATATCTCACCTACAGTGTTTAAAAGGACATCAAGCCTTTCAATGCCGACCCTGACCGTCTTTGTAATGCTTTTTGCCGATGCCCCCTTATTCTTATCTTCCTCTATAGTCACATTACTATGGGGAATATTGTATGATTCAATCTCTTCAATGTTAGTTAAATAATCTTTTACAATCTCATTTACCATTTCTGTTGTTCTTATCTCTTTAGAAGAAAAGATAATATTGAACGATATTAAATCATTACCTGAAAAACCTGATACAGGGATTAATGCTATTATCTCACCGGATTTCTTCATGGTTTCACGGAGTCTATCAATCTCAGTATCAATAGTATTAACAGGGAAACCGGCCTTGATCCTGTAAAGAAATTCTCCATCCCTTATCTTGTTCTCAAGAAGCGTTAACTCATAATCATTTAATCCATTCAGCATCTCGGTGCTCAGATAATCTGCCGGAGTAACTGAACCATTCTCACATCCCCCTTCAACATTCTCAAACAGGTCAATCTTTTCCATTATGGAATTTATATCTATATTTTCTACACCTTTTTCATTTATGCAGGTCAATAGCCTGACAAGGACATCAATCCCCTCAAAAAGTGTGTCGAGTAATCTGCCGGACAGCATTATCCTCCCCATCCTGAGGTCATCCAGCATATCCTCAAGCCTGTGACTTAATCTGGTCAGGTTGCTAAATCCGAAAGTTGAAGAGATCCCTTTCAAGGTATGCATACTGCGAAAGATGTCATTGATTAATTCTTGGTCAGGATATTTTGATGATAGTGCGGATGATTGCATACGGAGGAGATTGTTGCTGATAGACTGGACAATATCTTCTGATTCAACAAGGAATTCGTGGAATTTTCTTTTTTCAGGCATGAGGTTTATAAACAAAAGGGTTCAAGGGGTCCAGTGGTCAAGGGGAAAGGGTCCATGAGTAAAAGTTTTTCACTCGACCCCTTGTCCCCTCGAATCCTTGAACCCTATATTTGCCTTATTTCACGACCTCATATCGGAAATCTTCAATGATGGGATTAGCGAGGAGTTTACTGCACATCTCCTTAACCTTTGCATCAAGTTCTTGCTCAGGTGTGTCTTCAATATTCAATTCTATATACTTGCCGATTCTGACATCTTCAACTGTACTATATCCCAATGTGTGCAGGGATTGCAGCACTGCCTTACCCTGCGGGTCTAATATTCCATCTCTCATAGTAATATATATTTTCACAAGCACGTAAAACCCCCCTAATTTTCAAATACCCTTTTAAAGATATATTCGACGTTTTTCAGATGATAGGAAATATCAAAGCACTTTTTTATTTCTTCATCATTTAAGAAGTTATTTACATCAGGATCTTTCATCAGCAGTTTCTGAAAATCCTCACCGCTTTTCCACGACTCCATTGCATTACGTTGTACCAGACGGTATGCCTTGTCCCTGTCAGGGGTTTTTCCCACCAGCTCCAAAAGTACCCTCTGGGAAAATATAAGCCCGCCTGTAAGATTAAGATTCCTCAGCATATTGTCAGGATAGACAACAAGATTTTCAATAATATTTATAAACCTGTTCAGCATATAATCAAGCAGGATTGTGCTGTCCGGAAGTATAACACGTTCAACCGACGAATGGCTTATGTCACGCTCATGCCATAAGGCTATATTCTCCAGCGCTGCCATCGAGTTGGAACGGATTAGACGGCTGAGTCCTGTGATGTTTTCAGAACCGACAGGGTTACGCTTGTGGGGCATAGCTGAAGAGCCTTTCTGTCCTGATGTAAAAGGTTCTTCTGCCTCCAACACCTCAGTCCTTTGAAGGTGTCTTATTTCAACTGCAAACTTCTCAAGTGTCCCTGCAATTAATGACAATGCACACATAAATTCAGCATGCCTGTCCCTTTGAATTATCTGGGTTGACACAGGGTCCGGAGTTAAACCGAGTTTAGAGCAGACATACTCCTCAACATAAGGAGAGATATTGGCAAAGGTTCCTACTGCACCGGATAGCTTTCCATAACTGATCGCTTCCTTCGCCCTCTCAAGGCGGGATATATTTCTTTTGATGTCTTCATACCACAAAGCCATTTTGAGCCCAAATGTAATAGGCTCTGCATGTATACCATGAGACCTGCCCATCATCACTGTATCTTTATAAAGAATTGCCTTATCTTTCAGGATTCCTTTCAGTTTAGTCAGGTCATCAAGTATAATATTTGCGGCATCAATAAGCTGAAGCGATAGACCGGTATCAAGGACATCAGAGGATGTAAGCCCCTTATGCATGTACTTTCCCTCTTCCCCGATGTTCTCTGATACTGCGGTCAGAAAGGCTATTACATCATGCTTTACCTCATTCTCTATCTCATTCACCCTGTTTGAATCAAAAGATGCCTTCTCTTTTATAACCTTTACAGCCTCTTTTGGGATCTCCCCCAATTCAGCAAGCGCCTCACATGCCAGTATCTCAATAGCAAGCCACTTACTATACTTATTCTCCTGCTCCCAAACCTTTTGCATCCCAGGTAAAGAATACCGATCTATCATTACAAGTTCCCTTTCATCCGAAAATCAACCCCATCCCCACCCTACCCCTCCCCTTGAAGGGGAGGGAATCAACATAGCCCCCTCTCCCTCAGGGAGAGGGTTAGGGTGAGGGTGGGGTTTTCATTGCCCTTTGTGAACCCTGGTTCATGTGGGTTCATCCGTAAATCCTTCCGGCGGGGTTAGAAAACCCCGCCTATACAGCTTTATATTTAACGATATGCGGGACATTCTTGTCCCGCTCATTTTCATCATCCTTTGTGAACCGGAGGCTCATGAGGCTTATCCTATTTTCTTTCTTACTTCTTGCCTCTTGCTTCTATCTTTCTTACTTCTTGCCTCTTACATCTAACTTCTGTTTACTGCTTACAGCTTACTGCTAACTTTATCTTTATTATCCCTTACAATCCTGTCAAGGATGCCGTTTATAAAAGAGCCGGACTCTTCTCCGCCGAACTTTTTGGCAATCTCTATTGCCTCATTAATTGTAACCTTTACAGGGATTTCCTGAATGTTTAAAAATTCATAAGCTGCTATGCGCATGATATTTCTATCCACTACTGCCATCCTGTCTATACTCCAGTTCTCGGCTGACCTATTTATCATTTCATCTATTGAAGTTTCACCTTTAATAACACCCTCTACGATATTACCGGCAAACTCTTTTATGTCATCCGGTACATCTTTATTACTCCAGAACTCATCTATCAGATGTTCGAACTCATGACTAACGTCATACTGATACAACATCTGCAGAGCAAACTCCCTTGCCTTTCGCCTGTAACCCATATTTTTTACTTACCCTCTGCTTTACCCGAAAATGCTCCATAGCTCACCCTCCCCCTAACCCCCTCCCGTCAAGGGAGGGGGAATAAAACCATGTACCCTCTCCCCTGGCGGGAGAGCTGCAATTAAATTCCTACCAAATTCCTCCCCCCTCCTTTGCGGGGGGGAGGCAGGAGGGGGGCATGGTGAGGTGGCCTTAATTTTCATCATCCTTTGTGAGCCGAAGGATCATGACTGTTTACCCCAACAGTTTATATAGATTCGCCATTTCAACTGCATGGACAGCCGCATCCCAGCCTTTGTTCCTGTTCTTTGAGCCTGCCCTTTCAATGGCCTGGTCTACTGTATCAGTTGTTAAGACACCGTATATCACAGGTATTCCTGAGTCAAGGCTTATCCCTGCAATCCCTTTTGTAACTTCTGCTGCAATGTAATCAAAATGAGGTGTCGCCCCTCTGATGACTGCGCCAAGACATACAACTGCATCATACTTATTTGATTCAGCCATCTTCTTTGCAACCATTGGTATTTCAAAAGACCCGGGAACTTTTGCTATTGTTATATTCCCATCTTCTACAGCGCACTGTTTGAATGCCTCCAATGCACCTGCCAACAGCCTGTTAGTTATAAAATCATTGAACTTACTTACCACTACCCCAACTTTGAGACCTGTCCCAATAATATTCCCTTCAATAGGCTCCGGCATAATTACCCCCTTTATTCATCCGAAAATGACCCCAAGTAAGCAGTAAGCGGTAAGCAGTTAGCAGATAAAGACTGCCTTTCCTGTTTACTGCTCACTGCTTACTATTTTCATTTCCCTTTGTGAGCTCCCCGCTCATGACGGTTCATCCGAAAATCACCTCCGGCGGGGTTGGAAAACCCCGCCTATCCCTTTTAACGAGGATAGGCGGGACTTTCTTGTCCCGCTGATTTTCATGGCCCTTTGTGAACCCTGGTTCATGTGGGTTCATCCGAAAATCCCTTCCGGCGGGGTAAGAAAACCCCGCCTATCCAGATATAGATCAAGGATAGGTGGGACATTCTTGTCCCACTCATTTTCATCCCCCTTTGTGAGCGCCCCGCTCATGAAAGTTCATCCGAAAATGACCCCAAGTAAGCAGTAAGCGGTAAGCAGTTAGCAGATAAAGACTGCCTTTCCTGTTTACTGCTCACTGCTTACTATTTACTATTTTCATTTCCCTTTGTGAGCACCACACTCATGAACGTTTCATTTACACACCCTGCAACAAATGGCCCTGCTTGTCTTTTTTTGTTTTTAAATAATCTATGTTATCAGCGTGGGCCTCAACCTCCACAGGAATCCGCTCAACCACATTAAGACCATATCCTTCAAGCCCTACAATCTTTCTTGGATTGTTGGTCATTAATCTGATATGCCGCACACCGAGGCTTACAAGTATCTGAGCGCCTACACCATAATCCCTTAATACCGGTTTAAAGCCTGCCGGCACATAATCAACGTGACCGGCCTCTTTTCCCTCATCCTGAAGTTTATATGCGCTGATTTTCCTGAGTAATCCTTTTCCAACATCATGATTTATGTAGAGCAGAACACCTGCGCCTTCTTTTTCTATCTTTTTCATTGCCTGATGAAGTTGTTCTCCGCAGTCACATCTCTTTGATCTGAATATATCTCCTGTAATACAACCTGAATGAACCCTGACAAGCACCTTGTCCAAATCCTTTATATCACCTTTCACAAGGGCAAGGTGATAATTATGGTCAATATCATCTTCATACACTATTACCCTGAAATCACCATATTCAGTAGGCAGGTTAGATGACTCCACCTGATGTACAAAGGACTCCCGCTGGAGCCTGTATTCAATAAGGTCTTTTACTGTTACTATCCTGAGGTCATTAGCCTTAGCAAAGTTTTTTAATTCAGGTAAACGTGACATAGTGCCGTCTTCATTCATAATCTCGCAGATAACGCCTGATGGATTCAGCCCCGCAAGTCTTGCCAGGTCAACGGAGCCCTCGGTCTGACCCGCACGTTTCAAGACCCCGCCATTCTGTGCCCTAATTGGAAAAATGTGCCCCGGTCTTGCAAGGTCGCCAGGTTTTGAATCCGTGTTTATTGCAGTCAGAATCGTAATTGCCCTGTCGGATGCCGAGATACCGGTTGTAATTCCATTCATAGCATCTATAGAAACTGTAAAGGCAGTACCAAATTGGGCAGTATTTTCCGATGACATCGGTTGAAGGGACAATTCTTCTGCACGTTCCTGTGTCACTGTGAGGCAAATAAGACCTCTGGCGAATCGTGCCATAAAGTTGATGGCATCAGGAGTAATCTTCTCCGCAGCCATAACAAGGTCCCCCTCGTTTTCACGATCCTCATCATCAACAAGGATAACCATCTTCCCCTGCTTAATGTCCTCTATTGCCTCGACAATTGTATTAAGACTCATATATCCTCTTTATCATGCTTTAAATGTTTCCTCAACTCTTTCAATTCCTTCTCCAGCCGCTCCATCTTATCTGCAACAGGGTCAGGCATGTGTACATGGTCCATCATCGCATCTTTAAGGCGCCTGCCGCCCTGTTTCACTACCCTGCCCGGAACTCCGACTACTGTTGCATCAGATGGAACAGGCTCAAGAACCACCGCATTAGCACCTATCTTGACATTATCACCAATAGTTATATTTCCTAACACCTTCGCACCCACCCCCACTACTATATTATTTCCAAGTGTCGGGTGACGCTTCCCCTTTTCCTTACCTGTACCCCCTAAAGTAACACCCTGAAAAAGGGTAACATTATTCCCGATTATGCTTGTTTCTCCAATTACAACCCCCATCCCATGATCAATAAAAAAACCTGTACCAATACTCGCACCGGGATGTATCTCTATGCCGGTTAAAAACCTTCCAATATGTGAAATAACCCTCGGCAGAACAGGAACCCCCTTAACCCATAACCAATGCGCTGCCCTGTATAATATAATTGCATGAAACCCGGGATAAGCTAACAATACTTCCAGAAAGTTAGAAGCAGCAGGGTCCCTTTCAAAAACAGCGTAGTAATCCTTCTTTATAACTTCTAACACTATTCCCCATTCTGACCATTCTTTAATGTCAGGATACAAACTGCATAAGCCGCTATCCCTTCACCTCTGCCTATAGAACCAAGCCCTTCATTTGTGGTTGCCTTTACATGAACCTGCCCTGGTTCTGCTCCAATTGCAGCAGAAATATTTTTTATCATTGTATCCCTGTATGGAGAAATCCTTGGTTCCTCAGCAAGGAGTACAGAATCAATATTAGAAACCTTATAACCCTTATTGCCGATAATCATGTTTGTCTTCCTGAGTAATTCTATACTTGATATACCTTTGATTGCAGGGTTATTATTCGGGAAATGTACCCCGATATCACCCTCCCCTGCCGCACCAAGTAGTGCATCACAAATAGCATGCAACAGCACATCCGCATCAGAATGTCCAATCAGGCTCTTCTCAAAAGGAATATAGACGCCGCCAAGAACAACCCCGTTGCCTGCACCCAGCCTGTGTATGTCATATCCAATGCCTATTCGCAATCTAAAATAACCCCATCCCCACCCTAACCCTCCCCTTGAAGGGGAGGGGATTATTTGAAATACCTAACCCTCCCAGTGAAATGGAGGGAATTTAATGTTGTTTCTTACTTCTTACATCTTGCTTCTAACGTCTTTCTTCTTGCCTCTTTCTTCTAACTTCTTGTTTCTAACTTCTTGTTTCTAACTTCAGCCTTCAGCCTTTCTACCTATTCTTCCTCGCCCTCAATATTAACTCTGCATGAATTAGATCTTCTTTTGTTGTAATCTTTATATTCTCATAAGATCCTTCAATAATCTTAACCTTCCCGCCTGTCCGCTCTACAAGTGATGCCTCATCTGTGCCAAAGAAATCATCATTGTATGCACTTATGAAGGCACTTTCAAGAACACGCTTCTTAAATGTCTGCGGTGTCTGTGCAAGCCAATATAATTCTCTCTTAGGAGTATCTTTTACCATGCCGTCTTTTGTGACCTCTTTTATTGTATCTTTTAAAGGTAACGCGGCCACAACACCATCAAAATACATTGCTGATTTAACAGTTTCACTTATCAATGCAGGAGAAACAAACGGCCTGACACCATCATGCACTACAACAATATCAGTATCCGCATCCAGTTCTTTTATTGCATGATACACTGAATCCTGTCTCCTCTCCCCTCCGATTACTACCTTCAAGACCTTCTTATATCCATACTTTTCCACAACCTCCCTGATGCAAAACTCCTCTTCTCCTGACCTTACAACGATAAAAACATGGTTTACCAGTGGGCAGCTCTCAAACGCATCAATCGTATAAGCAAGGATGGGCCTGCCTTCAAGACGCAGGAAATGTTTAGGCGTCTCCATCCCCATCCGCTTCCCTTTACCCGCAGAAGTTATAATGGCCGTTACTTTCATCTTGGAAACCCCATCCCCACCCTAACCCTCCCCTTGAAGGGGAGGGAATATAATTTTGAACCCTCCCCCCTCAATGGGGAGGGAATATAATTTTTGATTCTCTCCCCTTCAAGGGGAGAGAATCAACATAGCCCCCTCTCCCTCAGGGAGAGGGAATATTCTATGTACCCTCTCCCCCAGCGGAAGGTCCGGGTGAGTGGGCCTTATTTGTCTTACATCTTACATCTTACATCTTACGTCTTACTTCTAACTTCTTCTTTCTATTCACTATTCACTATTCACTGTCTTTAAGGTGATATCGTAATAAACAATGTCATCCCCTCACGGTATACAAGTATAAGCGCTCCTTCGCCTTTTTTTATCTCTCCCACTGCCTTGTTGAAATCCTTTGTATTCTTTGTCTGTTTTTTATTAATCTCCATAATCACATCTCCTGCCTTCAATCCATACTCCTGAGCAGGAGAGTCTGAATCAATAGCCGATATAATAACCCCCTTGACCTTATCCGGTATATCAAGCCTGTCGCGGTATTCAGGTGTAATGTTCTGGACACTTACACCTTTAAATATCCCTACAGCATCCTCTTCCTCACTTCTTCCTTCTTTTGTACCATCTGCCGGAAGTTCACCTATTGTTACCTTCAATACCTTTTCATGCCCCTCTCTGGAGACTTTTATTTCAACCACCTTACCTACGGCAGTCTGTGCTACCATATTTCTGAAATGACCTGTATTCTCAATCTCTTTTCCATTGTATTGTATAACAACATCACCACGTTCAAAACCTGCCTTCTCTGCCGGACTGCCGTCCATCACATCGCTTACCAATGCACCTTGATTTGTAGTTAACTTAAACTGTTTGGCAAGCTCAGGCGTAATATCCTGAATATAAACTCCCAGCCAGCCGCGTGTGACCTTACCCACTTTCACAAGACTATCCATAACAGATTTAACCATATTGCTTGGTACGGCAAATCCAATCCCCATATACCCGCCGCTTCTCGAAAATATAGCTGTGTTAATTCCAATAAGTTCACCCCTTATATTAACAAGCGCCCCGCCGGAATTTCCAGGATTTATAGCCGCATCAGTCTGAATGAAATCTTCATAATCAGCAATACCTACGTTGGCCCTGCCTTTTGCACTGATAATTCCGCTTGTAACTGTCTGGTTTAAACCGAAAGGATTACCGATGGCAAGGACAAACTCTCCCACTTCAAGACTGTCTGAATCCCCCCATGTAACTGCAGGAAGGTCACCGGCCTTTATCTTTATCACTGCAATATCCGTCTTGGGGTCTGCCCCGACAACCTTTCCTGTAAACTCCCTTTTATCGGATAAAACAACCTTTATCTCATCTGCCCCTGATACAACATGATTATTTGTAACAATATAACCATCCTCAGAAACAATCACGCCTGAACCGAGTGCCTGCTCTTTATGTCTCCTTGGCGATTCATGGGGTGACTCATGGTCCCTGAAAAATTCATCTCCAAAGAACCGTCTGAAAAATGGATCCTGGAAAAATGGGTTAAGCGGATTCCCTTCAACACCCTTTGTTGTCTTTGTGGTGGAGATATTTACAACTGCAGGGACAACCCTCTTTGATATTTCAACAAATGCCTTCTCAGTGGCCTCAAGATGTTCAGTTACTTTAGGGGAAATGGGTTCCAGCTTTGCCTGCCCTAAAGAAATCCAGCCGAAATTAGCAGAAATTACTACCCCGATAATCACCCCAATGGAAACAAGAACAGCGCCTGCTATCAGTTTTTTTCTTGAGACCTTTTGAAAATCAAACATAAATACATTCCTCCCCTTTATATCTGAAAGTTATTTTAATAACAACAACATTATATTATTTTTAATCCGAATTTGTAAAGTAAACCTTCTTACATTTTACTTCTTTTCACTATTCACCATTCACTATTCACCATTCACTGCTTTCCGCTCACCTATTACCTATTTTATTGACATGCATCATAAAATAATATAACTATAACGGGCAATGAATAAAAAAACACACATTTTAGCAGACAAAGACAGGGAATACTTATGGCACCCGTTTACCCAGATGAAGGACTGGGTAACAGAATCTCCGGTAATTATAGAGAGCGGCAATGGAGTATATCTTACAGATACAAATAAAAAAAGATACATAGACGGCACATCATCAATTTGGCTTAATATTCATGGCCATAGAAAGAAGTATATTGATAATGCGATTAAAAAACAATTAAATAAGATCGCTCACAGCACCCTGCTTGGACTGTCAAATATCCCTTCTATCGAGCTTGCAGAAAAGCTGATAACACTCACCCATAAATCCGGGTTCGCCTTAGATAAGGTATTCTATTCTGACAATGGGTCAACAGCAGTTGAGGTTGGCCTCAAGATGGCTTTTCAATACTGGCAAATGAGAGGAGGCAGATACAGGAAAAAGACAAAATTCCTGACTCTGGAAAACTCATATCATGGTGATACTATCGGTTCTGTCAGCCTTGGCGGCATTGACCTGTTTCATAAAATATATAAGCCGCTTTTATTTGAGGGATATAAGGCCCCTTCGCCTTATTGCTACAGATGCCCGATAGATAATACATACCCGGAATGTGAACTTGAATGTGCCGTTAAGATGGAAGAGATGCTAAGTGCTCATCATAAAGAGATTGCAGCAGTTGTTATTGAACCCATTATTCAGGCCGCCGCCGGTATGGTCATATCACCGCATGGTTATCTCAGCAAGGTTCGGGAACTATGCACAAAGTACAATGTCCTCCTGATTGCTGATGAGGTTGCCACAGGCTTCGGCCGCACAGGACGCATGTTCGCATGTGAACATGAGGATGTTAGCCCCGACATAATGGCAATAGCGAAAGGGATTACAGGCGGATATATGCCGCTCGCTGCAACACTTGTGAGGCAGGAGGTTTATGATAGATTCCTTGGTGAATACAAAGAATTCAAGACTTTTTTTCACGGCCACAGCTACACAGGCAACCAGTTAGGATGTTCCGCTGCCATTGCAAACCTTGAGATATTTGAGAAAGAAGACGTACTGAACAAAATACAACCCAAAATTAAACTTCTCGGAAAGTTATTATCCATATTAAAAACACACCCTCATGTTGGAGAAATACGCCAGAAAGGTTTAATAGCAGGCATCGAACTCGTCAAAGACAAAAATAAAAAGACACCATACCCCCTCGAACAAAAGGCAGGAATAAGAGTCTGTATAGAAGCCCGCAGGATGGGCCTTCTCCTGAGACCCATCGGCAATATCATCATCCTCATGCCGCCTCTCAGTATAAATAACAACCAAATAAAGAAGATGGTGACGATTACTGCTGAGGCAATAAAAACAATTACAGAAAAGGGTAATGACAACTTTTACTACTGAACAGGTAACTATTCAGCGTAAAGCAGATATTTTTGAGAAAAAACTAGATTTTTCATTATAAATATGGCACAATGTTCTCGATAACAATTGAGAACATTAAAATAGAAGAAGCAATTGAGCGTGTACAGCCAAATTTCGCTGAATAGTTACATCCGATGTCGTTATTCAAACGCAAAAAAGTTTTTTGAAAACACCTCAATACCCCCAATCCTCATGCCGTAAGGGCCCTTTATTCAGTTCCTCTTTATAAAATCTCCATCCCGGAAAAAACTTGTCCATGTATGCCTTAAACCTGTCATTGTGCAGACGCACGAACAGATGCACCATCTCATGTACCACAACGTATTCAATACATTCTACCGGTTTCTTTGCCAATTCTAAGTTTAACCATATCCGTTTTGCAGTCCTGTTACAGGTGCCCCATTTGGTCTTCATTTTTTTAATGAAAAACTCAGCCACATGCACCTTCATAATCTTTTCATGCTTTGCAATAAGTTCGGGTATCAGGTCCTTCAATCTCTGACGGTACCATTCATCTAATATCGCCTCTCTCTTTTCCATACCCGTATCCGGCCTGACATACATCTCAATAAATTCATGCTGTAATTCCACCTTGTGAAGGGTCTTATGTTCCGTGACTCTTAACAGGTACCGTTTACCCATGTAGTAATGGCTTTCCCTGTTAATAAATTCCCTCGGCGTTTCCCTCTCCTGGCTCTTAATCCTGTTTTGATGTTTTCTTATCCAGTGCAATTTTGATATGACAAATGTCCTGATGGTATCCATATCCATCCGTAAGGGTGCAGAAATTCTCACCCTTCCATCAGGGGGATGAACGCTCAGGTGCATATTCCTTATGCCTTTCTTCACAACATCCACACTTATATCTTCAAGTATTATCTTTTGCATATTAAAACTCTTTGTTCTCCTTAACAATCGAAAATATCCTTTCCACCTTTTTTTCATCTTCCAGTATTTTATACATTACCGCCTTAATCTCATTCTCTTTCTGGCGGTTACCTTTCCAGTCAGCCTTTTTTACCCCTTCAATACCATCATATATTTTGATTGCCAGCGCCTCATCCTTATCAAGATTATTATATAAAGCCTGCCGGCCAGGTGTTTTAATGCTTGCCGGTACATCTTCCCGCATCACCTTGCTTACCTTCAGTTTGATCACACGGTTTTGGGTGAGTCGTTCTTTTTGTCCGATATTATTCATTAGCTTTACCTTGAACTTTCCAATATCCGCCTTTTGCAGGACCTATGCGTTGGATTGTCCCTTCCTTTTTAAGACGCTTGATTTGCCATTCAATTCCTTTTTTTGAGATTCCTATTCTATTTGACATATCATCAGTGGAAATTGAGGGATTATCTAATATCATTTTTAGTATTTTCTCCCTAGTTTTCTCCCTATTTTTTACCCTAGTTTTTACCCCAGTTTCTAGGGCGGTAAGAGGATATATTTCCCCTGATTCTTCAATCTTTATTCCCATACCGGATTTAAAAGTTATCATCAATCCTGCATAATCATAATTGAGATTCGGTACAGGGACACCAGCCAGTTTACACTCATCATTGATCTTTTCTATTCCACGACCCCATGCTTCGATATAACCGGCCCTAAAAAATGCAGAGGCAACGAGCGGGTTGTATGGGATAGAAGGATGTTTTTTCTGTAACAATTCTAATGACAGCTCTTCAGGCAGACGGCCGGCATTCCAAAAAATAATTTTATCTTCGTAAACACTGATCTGTACAGGATTGCCGCTGCTGTAATCCTTGTGTATAACAGCATTGAGCAGGGCTTCCCGCAATGCCGGCGCTGGGAAGAGATAGCTTTCTACACGCTGAAGACCCTCATAGCTAATGTAGGCTTTCATGTATTTAGTTAACAGTAAGTCAAGGGTTTTATCCACCTGCTGAAACAGATTACCGTGAATTTCATCCTGATAAATCAGATCTGAATTGGATTTAAAAAACCCTATTTTCACATAGGCTCCCGTAACATACTGCTCAGGGTCTTCATGAAACAATAACGCAGCAGCCCTTTTCAGATAAGCCCCTTCAACTAAATGCAATTTTCTTAACAATGATTTCCTTTTTTCTTTCAATACCTCATCACCTAACCGTTTGCTTTTGACAGCCTTTTTAGCAAACAGTGCAAACGCTTTTTCTTCAAGAGATTCTGGTAACAAATTCGGAACTGGAACACTGTCCCAATGCAAACCATATTTTTTCAGAAGAAAGGCATCCAGAGCTGAACCTTTAAGTTCCTGTTTGGTACTGCCGCTGCGGTAATGATATTGTCCCTTATAACTAACCGGATAAGGGTGTGGCTCAACCATGATTTCTATGAACACCTTTCCCCTAACTCTTTTCAAATTCATATCAACGATTATCCCCATAATATCCCTAACCTTATTGGGAATATCCGCCATAAGTTTTCCAGCATGATCAACACCAGTAATATCCCCTTTGTTATTTTTCCCTATAACAAGGATGCCCCCGGCAGCATTGGCAAAACCGCAGATCCACTTGATATACTCATCCCGCCAGGTTTCTTTCCATTCAATGTTCTGGTTTTCTTTCATACGAGGCGTATCCTTAAAATTAAAATAACCACGACTGTTGTTTTAGATTATACATAAAAACTAAAATAGCATAACGTGTTATTTTAGTTTTCCTTGTGAACATCCATAAGGCCCCCTCACCCGGACCCTCTCCCGCCAGGGGAGAGGGAGACTAAGGTTTATTCCCCCCGTTGACAGGAGGGGAAATACGAGGATGCATCCAGAATTCCCCCTCCCTTGACGGGAGGGGTTAGGGGGAGGGTGAGCTATGGAGGATTTTGTAAACACATTATACAATCCGTATCCTTCCCGTCAGCAGCTCCTGCATCATCCCCTGCTTTATCATCCGGTATTTTGCCAGCTTCTGTTCTAATTTATCAATCTCTGCATCCATATCGCTGAGGATTTGAGCGATGGCGGTTTGTTCGGCAAAAGGTGGAACTGGCAACTCGCATTTAAAAATCTGCGGTGCAGTTAGTTGCGGAACTCCAGTACTTTCAACGACAAAATCAATCCGGTTATTTATAAACTCCGAAAAGAACCGGCCGTCAATTGCCTCCTTTGGTTCCAGAATTAGAACCCGGCCGATGGCTGTAAATTTATGATCTCTATAATTTGCAATGCCTAATGTCCCCCGTGCTGTTACTGTGATTGAATCTGCATTATGATCATTATATGAGCTATACCCATACAATCCTTTTTCAGAGATGGCGTTGGAATATATAGGATAGCAGTACGTTTCATCTTGAATGGATGAGGATAGTGAGTAATCAAAATCACCACCAGCGGTTACGTTAAATATTCCCCCCAGCCTCTTCACTTCCCACTCCCCTCTAAACCCCGGCAGGCGTTTTTTGCCGGTGAGCAGTTCCTGCATCGCCCCCTGCTTGATGTTCCGCTTTTTGGCAATGAGTTTTTCGAGGCTGCTGATGAGCACATCGGCATCGGAAAGGGCGGCGGCAATGGCGGTTTGTTCGGCTTTGCTGGGGGGGAGGGGGATGAGGATTTTAGCGATATTTGTCTTGCTGATTCCAGTTACTTTTGTACCCACAGCATAGAACTTAAATTGGCTTTTTACATAAGAAGGCTGAAAACAATAGCGCTTGTAACGATTATCAATAATGTCATTTTTGCTTTTTGAAACAATAGTATGTAGTCCTGAAATGAATGGTATTCCCTCAGAATTAAATAAAACAATATGTTTGCTTGCACCTTCATCATCTTCCGACATTTGATAATTGGTCTCTTGAAGCTGACAACCCACCGCTGAAAGTGAATAATTCTCCAATTGGTGTTACATCCCAATCTTCTGGAATAACCCCCACCTCAGTCTGTTTGTATCCCTTTGGTATATTACTCATCACTTCCTCGATCTGGGATATAACCAGATTCCCGCTTACAAACTGCGGGAAAGACAACAGGGGGACAAATAACAGTAATGGAGCTTCCCCGTACATCTATTATTGTTTTCTTGTCTTTACTCACCCTGTCCTCCCTGTTCAGTATCCCACAGGTCGCGATAGGCGTAGATATATGAAGCTGTTGCATCGGGGGCAATGGGAAAGTAATACCGGCACAGTTTTTTATATAAGGTTAACATCCCATCATCAAAACAGAAATCAAGCATACCATCGAGCAGATGCTCTATCCGTTTGCGACTATGGGATTGTTCACGGATGACAGCATCCACCTCCATCGAGTATTGTTGCCTCGCTTGCTTAGCAAGGCGTTGGATTGATAAGGCAATAGGTAGGACCTCTGAAAAAAGTGAGTTTTCCTCAGATTTACCTACTTCAAATCGTTTTTCACTCATAATACAAACCCCATCTTCTTGAGATGTGCATTGACCTTTTGTTCCAGTGTCCCCACTTCAGTATTCAGCTCCGGCAAGGTGGTTTCATATCGTTCCGCCAGCTCTTTAATCCGTCCTGTAAGCCTCTGGCTGATGCGGTCCATCTCGGTTTTGACATCTCTTTCGAGGGCTGCCATCCATTTATCTTCCACCAGCAGGGTTTTTATTTCAGTTTCTGTAAGGGCCTTGTATTTATCTAATACCTTTTCCTCCAAAGCAGACTGTGCCTCTTTTATCTTTTTGTTTGCTGATGTTTCATGGTCTGATAATGATAGGTATTGTTTTAATAGTATTAATTCATCTGTTATTTCACCATTCAATTCTTTAATCCGTTTCTGCACACCGCTCATGCGCGTTCATGCGAAAATCCCTTCCGGCGGGGTTGGAAAACCCCGCCTATCCATTTCTACGAGGATAGACGGGACTTTCTTGTCCCGCTGATTTTCATCACCCTTTGTGAACGCCCCGCTCATGGACGTTTCATTGGCATAAAATAAAATAGCAGTATCAGGTATGCTGGGTCAAGACGAAGTTCCTGTTGACAGCAAAATCTTATGCTGATATTCTCTCAAAAAATTATATTCCTCTATTAATTCATTGAGTAGCATAAACTGGAGACAGATACAATGGCCTTGCATCCTCTGGCAGGAAAACCTGCCCCATACTCTCTGCTTATTAACGTCCCGGAGCTGATAACCGCTTATTATGCCCTGCATCCTGATGTTTCCGATCCGGCCCAGTGTGTTGCCTTTGGCACTTCAGGACACAGAGGGGTGTCCCTGCAAAAAGGGTTTAACGAAGACCATATCCTTGCTATTACACAGGCTGTCATACAGTACCGCAAAGAGAATGGGATAGACGGCCCGTTATTTCTCGGCATGGATACTCATGCACTGTCTGAGCCTGCTTATGTGACGGCACTGGAAGTGCTGTCAGCCAATGGGATTGACGTATTGATCCAGTCGGGTCGTGGGTACACTCCCACGCCTGTTGTTTCACATGCCATACTGACCTACAACCGTGGTAGACAATCAGGTATGGCTGATGGCATTGTTATTACACCATCTCACAATCCTCCTGAAAGCGGCGGGATAAAATACAATCCTCCAAACGGCGGCCCTGCTGATACCGGTATTACAAGGTGGATAGAAAACAGGGCAAATGATCTAATGAGAAATAGCAACAGCAGTGTAAAAAGGATCCCATACGAAAGGGCGATTAAGGCAGGTACAACAAAAGAGTATGATTACATCAAATATTATGTTGAAGATCTGGCACAGATAATAGACATGGACTGTATACGCTCTGCCAATCTGAGGATTGGCGCCGATGCCATGGGAGGGGCCGGCCTCGCATTCTGGGATCCTATTGCAGAGAGATACGGCCTGAATATTGAGGAAAAAAACCGGCATGCAGATCCGACATTCCGTTTTATGACCGTTGACAAGGACGGCAGGATCAGGATGGACTGCTCATCTCCTTATGCAATGGCAAGCCTTATTGATTTCAGGGATCAATATGACATTGCTTTTGGTAATGACCCTGACTTTGACCGGCACGGGATTGTTACCCCGGGATCAGGTCTTATGAATCCGAATCACTATCTATCTGTGGCCATCCGGTATCTGTTCCAGAACAGGAACAACTGGAGGAGCGATGCTGCGGTTGGAAAAACCCTTGTCAGCAGCAGTATGATAGACAGGGTAGCAAGACATCTGGGGAGAAGGCTTTCAGAAGTACCTGTAGGATTCAAGTGGTTTGTAGACGGACTAATTGATGGTTCCTGCGGGTTTGGCGGAGAGGAGAGCGCAGGGGCCTCTTTCCTTAGGAAAGACGGAACAGTATGGACCACTGATAAGGACGGATTCATCATGGACCTCCTTGCTGCGGAAATGACTGCAAGGACAGGCCGCGACCCGGGGGAACAGTATCACGAACTGACAGAGATGTTCGGCAATCCTGTGTATGAGAGAAGTGATGTATCTGCAACAAGAGAACAGAAAAAGATACTTGAAAAACTCTCGCCGGAACAGATTAAAACAACTTCCCTCGCCGGAGAAAAGATAATTGCAACATTCACCAGAGCACCGGGAAACGGGGCACCCATTGGTGGTCTCAAGGTTGTTACTGAAAACGGATGGTTTGCCGCAAGGCCCTCAGGGACAGAGGATATTTACAAGGTCTATGCAGAGAGTTTCATAGGAAAAGAACATCTCAGGCAGATACAGGAAGAGGCAGAGATACTTATCAGTACTGCATTCAGTTCCTCTTGATTCATTAAACAGGCCGATGCTGCTAATCCTGAAACGCTTTTGCGTCTCATCCAGTCCGTTCCCAGCCCCAAGGCAGTAGGAGTATCACGCGGAGGCGCGGTAGTATAGTGAATGTCCAAATGGACAGTAATATTTTTAATTTTTCTGTCCCGTTGTTTTTTTCTATGTTTAACAATATAATTTGTTTATGTTACTTTATGCTCAAAAAAATAAAGTTTTCCTTATAATTTAATAATAATGTATCATCAGAAAAGGAGGAAGAATGTCTGTTACATTAAAACTCGACATACTGAGGTATGATGGAGAAAATTAATTGAAACGGGAAAAAACAAAGATTTACCTTGATACAAACGTCTATAACAGGCCATTTTTAGAAATGCTTAGAACACATCATCATAAAAACCTGACAGGCTCTGTTTTAAGAGAGGCCGGGTGGAATACCCTTGTAAAGAACCTCGGAATACTCAATGCCACAAGGTTTATTTTACAGTATGAATCAGGTTATGGAGACTACACTGAAATCAGAAAAGAGATTTTTAAAGGTAAAACAGTCAATGACCTTTGCAGAGAGATAGAAAAGCTTGAAAAGGTCGCTGTTAAATAACAGTCAAAATGACCAGCACACCTTCTGCGTCTCTGCTCTTCCGCATGAACCAAAAGGAGACGGTATGAATCTCATATGCAACCCTATCTCCCCACCAGCACCACTGTGCTTCTTGGATTAACAATGTAATGGTCAGATGGATTAATCAGTGGTTCTTTGCCGTCAGCAGCAAAGTCTTCTCCGCTTGTGAGGCTGGTATCTATGACACTGTACCAGTTTTTGCCATCCTCAATCGGCGGGATTTTGATGTCCTGTATTGTGAAATCAGCATTGAGGATAATGAAGAGCTGGTAGTTTCCTAATCTTGATTTTACTTCACCGCCGTCAAGTCTGTAGCATAATGTGCGGAGTTCAGGGTCATCCCATGCAGGTTTGCCGCCATCTTTTCCAAACCATGTAATATCAGGGATATGATTGGCATTAAGGTCATTACCAAGCAGGAACTTCCGTCTCTGTAGTATTGTATATTTTTTTGTAAATGCAACGGCCTTTCTGAAAAACTCAAGCATGTCAGAATTATTCCTTGTTTCATTCCAGTCAAACCAGCTTATCTCATTGTCCTGACAGTATGCATTGTTATTACCTTGCTGGGTTCGCATGAACTCATCCCCGCCGAGTATCATTGGGATACCTGATGAAAAAAGGAGATAGCAGATGTAATTCTTTATAAGCTGTTTCCTGAGCCTGATAATGCCTTCGTCTCCGGTCTCGCCTTCATCCCCACAGTTCCATGAGCTGTTATCATTTGAACCGTCATTATTATTCTCAAGGTTTGCATCATTATGTTTGCTGTTGTAGGTGACAAGGTCTTTCAACGTAAAGCCATCGTGGCATGTAATAAAATTGATGCTGTTATATGCAGACCTCCCATCGTCACCATAAAGGTCAGCAGACCCTGTTAATCTGTATCCCAATTCCCTTACCTGCCCTCCGTCCCCCTTACCGAATTTCCTGATAGTATCCCTGAACCTGCCGTTCCACTCAGACCAGTCAACAGGAAAATTACCGACCTGATATGTACCTAAATCCCACGGCTCTGCAATCAGCTTTACCCTGTTCAGAACAGGGTCCTGCGATATTGCATCAAAGAATGATGCTGAGCTTTGAAACATCCCTGCCTCACGTCCAAGCACAGATGCAAGGTCAAACCTGAAACCATCCACATGCATCACCTCAACCCAGTAGCGGAGTGAGTCCATTACAAAGCGGATTACATGGGTGTTGGAGAGGTTCATGCTGTTGCCGCATCCGGTATAGTTCATGTAATAACGATACGGATCTGACGGGCCGCCGGTAAGGCAGTAATATGTGGGATTATCAATCCCCTTAAAACATACAGTAGGCCCAAGCTCATTCCCCTCGCTTGTGTGGTTATAAACCACGTCCATGATTACTTCAATCCCGGCCTTATGAAGTTCCCGCACGAGCGTCTTGAACTCATTGACCTGACAGCCCGGGGAACCGCCTGTACTAAATGACGACTCTGGTGCAAAAAAACCTATTGTGTTATATCCCCAGTAGTTGGTCAGCTCCCTCTCAACAAGAAAGTCATCAATATAAAATTCCTGAAGAGGCAGAAACTCTATTGTATTTATGCCGAGTTCACGGAGATAAGGGATCTTTTCAATAAATCCCATGTAAGTACCAGGATATTTTACACCTGATGATTTATGTGCTGTAAAACCCTTCAGATGTACCTCATAAATAATCATCTTTTCAAAAGGGATCTCATGACGTATATCGCCTTTCCAGTCAAAACTGTCATCTACTACTATGGATTTTGGAACTATGTTTGTGTTATCCCTTTCATCAATAGACAGGTCTCGTGAAGGTAAATCAGGATTGTATGCCAGCAGAAGATTATCTTTATTGGTAAGCTTGCCGGTCAGTGCCTTTGAATATGGGTCAATCAGGAGTTTATTCTCATTAAACCTCATTCCATAGCGTGGATTATATTCACCCCTGACCTTGAATGCATAAAGCTGTCCGGGCTTAAGGCGATGAACAAACGTATGCCGGATATACTTTGTCCGGTTCTCAAGTTTTATTATGTCAGTCGGTTCACTGTCAGGCGTATCAAAGAGAAGCAGAAAAACTTCACTCGAATGTTGAGAGTATATGGCAAAATTAACGCCGCCCTTTGCTGTAGTAGCCCCTATCGGGTAGTATCTGCCTGCGGAGATTTTTTTATTGGTATTATGTTCAAGTTTGTAAGCCATACATTAACCCTCCTTTCTTAAATCCAAAATCAGGATACCAGCGTAAGGGATTTAAAGTCAATTGGATTCAGATTGGAGATTATGCCCAGTCTCCTGAACATTGACTAATCCTCCTGCCTGTGCCTGAGATGCAAGCTTGACAATATTAGCCAATATGTTCATTATTTTATTGTAAAAGTACAAACATGCTGTCATTCCAGCATGTTTTTAGGGGGAATATATTGTTTTATAACAAAAAATCATATCCGTCCCCGAATGTTTCTATCGGGGATGGAAGATTTCGGGGATGACAAAGACTTTTGCAAGAGCCTCGATAGAATAAATATTCTGTGGTTATGTTTTAACAATACCGGATTTAAGAAAAGGAGGTCTATATGAAAGATGAGATAGAAAATATACTGAATGAGGCCAGAACTATTGCCGTGGTTGGCATCTCGAACAGGCTCGGTAGGCCAAGCCTTACAGTATCAAGCTACCTTAAAAGCCAAGGGTACAATATCATACCAGTAAATCCTACTATTACCGAAGTCCTGGGAGTAAAGTGCTATCCTGACCTTCAGTCTGTGCCTGAAAAAATAGACATTGTTGACATATTCAGAAAACCACAGGATATAGTGCCCATCGTAGAATCTGCCGTCAGTATTGGGGCAAAGGTAGTCTGGATGCAGGAGGGTATAGTCAATGAGGAGGCCGCTCAAAAGGCCAGGGATGCAGGGTTAATAGTTGTTATGGACCGTTGCATGCTTAAAGAGCATATGAAGAGGAAAGGATAGTGACATAGGCAATCAAATCATCATAATTATAAATCTACTTGTGTTTTGGTTTGTAAAGTGGGTACAGGAATGTTAGCTGAGGGTGCTTTCAGCAAAATGTGGAATTACACATCCATAATAAAACGTCTGAAGAAAAATAAAACCATGGAGATTATTACGGCCGGCAAAATAGAATCCGGCCATCCTCTATACATACTTCAATGCGGTATTGGAAATAAGAAGATATTACTTTCATCCGGCATTCATGGGGATGAACCGGCCGGAGTAGAGGCTGTATTACGTTACATTGAAATGGGGGAAATGGGGGAAGGCGGCAGAGTTGCAGGAGAAGGTATTAATAAATGGTACAACAAATATCAATTCACTATATTCCCGTGCATCAGTCCCACCGGTATTGAAAAAGGCACAAGGGAGAATATCAGAGGCATAGACCTGAATCGCGAATTTGGTGGAAACGACCCGCCGGAAGAGGTTAAAATATATCAGCGTGCTATTGAGGGAAGGCACTTTGATTTATATCTTGATTTTCATGAAGATGTTGATGGAACAGGCTTTTATCTTTATGAGGTCATAAATAAAAAAGAGACTTCTATAGGAAAAAAGATTATAGAGACAATGTCTAAAAAGTACCCGATTGATATGAGAGAGAGAATAGATGGATTTCCTAATTGCGGGGGCGTAATATGTCCACAAAAAGGGAAGGCAAGATTCCCTGTCAGGAGGAAGAATATACCTCTTCCTTTATATCTATATCTTCATGGTACAAAACATTGCCTTACACTGGAATCGCCATCAACTTTTCCTATAGAGGATCGGGTGGCAATGCATTTATCCGCCTTAGAGCTGATCCTTGCACTATAAAATAAGAGGGATAAAGTAAAAGGAGTTATGAACTTATGAATAAAGAAACAATCTTAAAAAAGACTGAAGACTATGTAAAGAAACAAATGGAATCCGAAAGCTCAGGGCATGACTGGTGGCATATTTACAGGGTATGGAAGACGGCTATACATATCGGTAAAGAGGAAAAGGCGGATATCTTTACTATTCAGCTTGCGGCCCTTCTACATGATATTGCAGACCACAAATTTCATGGCGGTGATTTGACTGTAGGTCCGCGGGTTGCCGGAGAATGGCTTGAGGGGCTTAATGTAGATAAAGAGGTTATTGCAAATGTATGTGAGATTATAAAAGATATATCATTCAAGGGTGCAGGTGTTGAGACACCGATGCGTACACAGGAAGGGATGGTGGTACAGGATGCCGACCGACTGGATGCCATTGGTGCCATTGGTATTGCGAGGGCATTTGCTTATGGCGGATACAAGGGATTGGAAATCTACAACCCTGATATTAAACCGGCAGAACATGAGACCTTTGAGCAATATAAGAACAACAAAGGCCCCTCCATCAACCACTTTTATGAAAAACTCCTTTTATTAAAAGATATGATGAACACAAAGACTGCAAAGAAAATGGCTGAGGAAAGACATCATTATATGGAAGGTTACTTAGACAGATTTTATAAGGAGTGGGAAGGGGAGGAGTAACGACAGTGAATAGGGAGAGGGGACTGAGTTTATTCCCTACCCTTCCCCTTATAAGGGGAAGGGTAGGGTGGGGGTTATTTTCGGATGAACCCCCATGAGCCGAGGGTTCACAAAGGGCCATGAAAATCAGCGGGACAAGAAAGTCCCGCCTATCCTCGTAGATAGGGATAGGCGGGGTTTTCTTACCCCGCCGGAAGGGATTATCGGATGATAACTTGATAAATAATTATTATTTCGAGGGAATAAAATGCATAAATTTGATCCGGCAAAGATAGAAATACTGATGAATGAAGAGAGGAAGAGGGAGCTGGAACCGGTGGGATTTCTGCGGTCAAACGGGCTTTCTTCAGGGATGGCCTTTGCAGATATCGGCTGCGGGCCAGGTTTTTTCACATTACCTGCATCCGAGGTAGTAGGCAGTAAGGGAAAGGTCTATGCAGTGGATATTCAGAAAGAGATGTTAAAAGAACTGCAAAAGAGGAATCCTGACCAAAACATCCATGTTATACTCTCAACTGAAAATTCAATACCTGTTGAAGACGCTGTGTGTGATATGGTCTTTACTGCGTTTGTCTTTCATGAGGCATCGGATAAACCGGCATTTCTGCATGAACTGAAGAGGCTCTTACGGAATAACGGGAAACTAATCCTATTAGACTGGCAGAAGAAGGAAGAGGAACAGGGGCCTCCTTTTGAAGAAAGGATTGATATGACAGAGACAGAAGAACTCATGAAGGCAGCAGGTTTTAAGATAGAAGAAAAAGGGAACCTGTGTGCTTCTTATTATAAGATCAAAGGAATAAAGTAATTTAAAGGAGGGCACAAATGGAGAAGATAAAGGCTGAATATTTTACAGACCCGTTATGTTCATGGTCGTGGGGCAATGAACCAAAATACAGGAAGCTAAGAGAAGAGTTTGGTAACCGGATTCAATGGAGGCATAGGTTAGGCGGGTTAATGGAACGATGGTCAAAAGATTTCTATGACCCTTTGTACAATCTGTCCGGCGGTGATGGCGAGGCACTGGCAAAACATCAGGAAGAGGTTTCAATTAAAACCCAGATGCCTATTGATGTAGGTTTCTGGACAGATGGGCCTCCAATGTCTACTCATCCGGCATGTATTGCGGCCAAGGCAGCCGGGCTTCAGGGTGCAGATTTAGAAGATGCATTCCTGCGAAGGATCCGTGAAGGACTCCTAACAGAAAAGCGGCGGTTGGATAATAAGGAGGCATTATTAAAACTTGCAGAAGATATTCCCGGTATGAATATGGACAGGCTACGAATTGACATGGATAGTGAGTCTGCGATACAGGCATTCAGAGAGGATTGGGAGGCAGCCCGCCGCCCTGTGCCGGAGGCCAGGGATACAAAGGTGACAGAGGGACATTTGAGATATTCATTTCCTGCATTGCTTCTCACAAACGATTCCGGTGAATACAGGATACTTGATGGAGATAATACTTATGAAGATTATATTAAATCTATCAATGAACTGGCACCGGGAATTAAACGTTCTTCACCTCCTGATGTAGAAACATTTGTCAGAAAATACAGGCATGTAGCTACTAAAGAGGTATCTGTGGTTTGCGAGATATCATTTGAGAAAGCCACGGATGCATTGAAGAAGTTACGTGATGCCTCAATTGTCAGGAAGAGGCCTGTCGGACATTTTTGTATGTGGGAATGTATATAATATTGCTATGAATTACTTAAACGCTGTATGAAAATATAGAGCTATTAACGAACTTTAGTGATACAACGGTATCATTTTAGCATAACTATTTTTATATTCAACTACTTCCCGAGGTCGGTCTTTAACTTCAATACATGCATGATATCCCGCTGACTGATTATTCCAATTATATTTCCCAGCTCTATGACTACAAGGCGGCCGCGGTTATCTTCTACCATTTTGTCTAAGGCATCTTCAGCACTTAGTTCAGGGGATATGGTGAACTCCGCAGGATTGGTGCACATGATCTCTCTCACACGAACATCCGGCCACTTCTCTTTTTCAACATTCCTGACATCATGAAGGGAGACAGTACCAAGGAGCATGTTACCGGAGACTATCGGGAAGCTGTTATAACGGTAGCGGAAGAAATAGTCATTCACTACCCTGTCGAGTGTCATAAATTCATCATCTATGACTACTACAGGCGAGACCATAATATCGCGGACTTTTACAACAACGAGTGTGTTATGCAGTACGGTCTGTTTATATCCCTCTCCTGCTACCTGCTGGAGAAACATGCCTATAAAAATCGCCCAGAGACCGCTGATGAATTCACCATGCATAATATCCCATAGTCCCATTGCGATTAGAAATATGGCAAAACCCTTACCAATGCGGCTTGAGATAAGTGTGGCCTTGTTAAGATTCCCTGTCTTATGCCAGATAGCCGCCCGTAAGAGCCTGCCGCCGTCAAGCGGGAAACCAGGGATAAGATTGAATATGGCAATGGCTGTATTTGAAGTTGCAAGGAAATAAGATATGGCAAGCACAGGAGATGTTGCCATGCCTCTTTTAAAGATAAATGCAATAATCCAGAAGATTATCGCGAGACATAAACTTAATGCCGGCCCTGCTATGGCAATCTTCATCTCCCCCTTTGGGGACTTTGTCTCGCCGGCCATCTTAGCTATCCCCCCGAAGACAAACAGGGTAATACTGCTGATCGTAATCCCTTCTTTTTGTGCAACATAAGAATGTGCAAGTTCATGTAACAGGATTGAAGAAAACAATATTAAGGCAGAGAGAACAGCCATAAACCACCTGACTGAAGGACTGTAGTAAGGCCCCATATAAGGAAAATAATTTATTGCAAGGGTATAGACTACAAGGGAAAAGACAATAAACCATGTATAGTGTACATGAATGGGTATGCCCAGTACCCTGAAAAGTTTAAAGCCGGAAGTTACCATATAATGTAAAAAAACACTGAGACACTGAGGAAAATCAATATTAAAATATAAAAGGGAAAATTATTTTTTTACTTTGTGCCTTTGTGGTTACTCATTGTTTTTAATGTTACTTAACTGAATAATTGCAGGAATCCGCTCTTCAATGCTGTCTTCATCAAAGAACCGGCAATGCCCTTAAGCTCTTTTAAGAATTCTCTATAGCTGCTTTCACCCCTCAGCACATTGTAGTATTTTTCAGCAAGTTCAGGCTTATCAGTGAGGATGTCAAACCATGTCTTAGGGAAGGTATATACAAACTGAGATATTTTCTGTGCGGCCTTGAATTCAGGATACAGTTCAGAATCAAGAAGCCCATCATATCCGGAAAGGGTATCATATCCTTTGTTCCTCGCATCAATTACTACAGACGATGCAAGCTGACCGCTCCTTATGGCGTAATATATCCCTTCACCAAAAAATGGGTCAACAAGATTGCCTGCATCACCGGTTAATAAGACTCCGCCCTTTGTAAGACTCTGGTGGTTTCTGAATAATGGGATTGGATAGCCTTTATACTTATAGTTACTGACTTCACTGATTGAAGAATGTGCCTTAATAAACTGGTCAAAATATTTTTTGGGTTGTTTTACAACACCCCGGAAACCTGCAATGCCGGCAGACAATACACCATTCTTAGGGAAGACCCATGCATAACCATAAGGAATAGTGCCGAAGTCAATATGCACATAATTGTTATGCTTATCAATCAAGTCCTTTTCAACAGGGATCTCAGCCTCAATAGAGGCCGCCATGGTGCGTATCTCCCGCGGGCGGATAAATCTCCTGACAACACCATTTACGCCATCAGCACCAATAACATATCTGCCATGAAAGCTCTCTTCATCGCTGATGACATCATAGCCGCTACTTGACTCTGTTATCCCATTAACCTTTACCCTGTCCCTGAAAGCGGCACCGGCCTTTACAGCCTCTGAGACGAGTAATGTATCAAACTTATCCCTCATAACCATGTGGGCGATCGGTCTGTCGGACCATAGATAAAGCCCGTCTTTTTGCTGATAACTGAAGTAAGAACCGGTTATTGTAGATTCTATTACATCTTTAATGTTTACAGAAAGGATACGTTCTAGTTTAAGTGAAAGGCCGCCGCCGCAGGGTTTGTAGCGTGGAAACTTTTCTTTCTCAAGTATGAGGACACTCATACCCGCTTTTGCAAGCTCATAAGCAGTTGTAGAGCCGGAAGGTCCCGCCCCGACCACTATTACATCAAAATCCGTTGTACTGTCACCCATTACCTATTACCTGTTTTTGGAAAAAGTATTATTCCATACACCAAAATGAATGTCAAAAATTGGTTTCCCCTTCACCCGAAAATCCTCACAGCTCACCCTCCCCCTAACCCCCTCCCGTCAAGGGAGGGGGAAATCCGCACTTCTTACAACTCTATCGTATACCCTATCCCGTGCTGTTGGAACCATGTTGTGATGATGGTAAAGGAATTTGTAAAAATCATAACCCCTATCAGGATGAGGAATATCCCGCTTATTATGGTTATCCATCTCATATATCTTGCAATAACCTTAAATGTGGAGATGAATGTATTTATTGCAAGGGCTGAAATAAAAAGAGGCAGGCCAAGTCCAAGGGAGTAAACAGCGAGTAGTCCGATCCCTTTTCCAATTGAGCCGGTGGTACTTGCATACAGCAGTATTGTTCCTAATATCGGGCCGACACACGGCGTCCATCCGGCCGCAAATGCCATTCCAACTATATACGAACCTAAGTACCCTGATGGTTTATTTTCTATGTGAAACTTTTTCTCTTTTGTCAGGAAATTGAGTTTCAGTACCCCCATAATATACAATCCGAATAGGATTATCAGGACTGCTCCAATCTTTTGAATAATATCCTGATACTGCAGAAATACCTGTCCGATAAATGTTGCTGATGCACCGAATAAAATAAAAATAGTTGTGAATCCGGCGATAAATGCAAGAGAATTGCTGATGGTTATTTTTCGTATCCTTGCCCTGTCTTTATCAGATGTAATATCTTCAAATGTAAGCCCTGTTATGTAGGTTACAAAAGACGGTACGAGCGGTAATACGCATGGCGAGACAAATGACAGAAGCCCTGCGAGAAATGCCATGAATATAGAAAGCTGTGTTCCTTCCAATTTTATCCTCCCTTTTTTTCAGGCTCTGTACTGATATGGAGAAGCCCGAATAATTTCTCGACAGACCCGATAGTTGTCCAGTCACGGGGGCCGATGATCTTTTCAACAACCCTCCCTTCCTGATCTATAATATAAGTCTCAGGTACGCCGGTAAGTTTGTATTTTCCGTCTGTCTTGCCCCACGGGTCAAGGAGTACCGGAAAGGTAATTCCAAGACTCTTCACAAAACTGTCCACTTCTTTTTGCGTGGTTACCCTGTCCATGCTGATGGCAAGCATCTCAAAAGGGACATCTCTATCTTTCAGATATTTATAAAGTGTCTGCATAGACGGCATCTCTTCTCTACAGCTCTTGCACCATGTAGCCCAGAAATTTACAAATACAACCTTACCGTGATAAGAGGAAAGCGAATGTTCTCTGCCGCTCAAATCTTTAAGGGTAAAATCAGGGGCATCAGAACCTGTAATAACCGGGGCATATTTATTGCTCTTAAGCCATACCATACCGACGATACCGGCCAGTACAACAATACCGATAATAATGGCGCTGAGTTTGTTTGTACCGTTAGCTTTATCATTCATTTGAACAACCCCATCCCCACCCTAACCCTCCCCTTGAAGGGGAGGGAATCTTCCTTTATCTTTTTAATCTTGCTTCTATCTTCTTGCTTCTAACTTCTGCTATATGTTACGTGTGTTGCTATGCCCACCCTCACCCTGACCCTCTCCCTGAGGGAGAGGGAATCTTCATTACTGTTTTTCGTCCTCTTATTTCTAACTTCTTACTTCTTGCTTCTAACTTCTGCTCACTGCTTACTGTTCACTGTACTTATGCGTAGGCATGAAGTCCCGGTAATACAAAGCTGACTCCCCAGTAGAGAAAGATTACAGCTAAGAATCCTATTATTGAGAAATATGCAGTCTTTCTCCCTTTCCATCCCCTGACAAGCCTGCCATGGAAATAGCCTGCATAGATAAACCATACGATGAGCGACCATGTCTCTTTCGGATCCCAGCTCCAGTACCCGCCCCAAGCATAATTGGCCCATATAGCACCAAGAATTATTCCGAGGGTGACGAATGGGAATCCAATGGCAATAAACTTATAATTCATATCATCAAGAATCTCTGCACTTGGAAACCTGTCTAAGAAAGAGGGTCTGCCTTTTCGTTCAGCACTTTCTTTGAAAAGGTATAAAATCCCGATACCGAATGCAATCGCAAAACCGGCATATCCTACAAATGTTGTAAGTACGTGCAGAATCAGCCAGTTGCTCTGCAATGCCGGTATGAGCGGCTCAATTGCCTGGTATCTGTAAGGGAGCATAGCCGCAGCGCCGATAGCAAGAAATGCAAGGGAAATAATGACTACCCCTAACACGCGAAGTTTGGGAAATTTTAGAGCCATAGCAATAAAGCCCGCAACCACCATCCACGTCAGCAACACCATTGTCTCATACAGATTTACATACGGTGCCCTGCCTGTCTCCATCATCCTTACTATAAGTGCCGCAGTATTTACAATCCAGCCGATAACAGTAAGTATAAATGCTATACTGCCGATAGAATCCTTCTTTAGTGCTACATAAAAGATATAGCAGAATGCTGCTATCAGATATATCCAGAACAAAATGTCGAATATGAAAAATGAATTGACCATAAGCTGTTTCCTCCCATCCTCATCATTATAATAAATGAGGGATTAAAACTACCTTAAAAAGATTCTGTAATTACCTTCATCTCCTTCTCAAAACCGATAAAGTCTTTATTGGTCAGGCCTCCTATATAGATCAGTGTATTATTTTCAGAAGACACGACCTTAACCCATAGTCTCCTGTGAAATACAAAAAAGGAAATAAACAGACCTATCATCAGCATAAAACTCCCGACCCAGACAAGATTTACGCCGGGGTCTTTTGCTATCTGGAGGCCTGAATATTGCGGTGCATTGTAGCCGGCAAGTATAAAATTATATTTGGAGTTCTTAACCGGAAACATATTAGGATATTTATAAAATATCCATGGGGTTGAAATCAGCTTCCCGCCTTCATAAATATCGAGCTGTACTGCCGGGTTCTCATGTTCCGGCGACTTAGAGTAGATCTGATTACTCTGTGAATCATAAGCAAAATGAGAAAGAAAATTGGTAGCATTTATCCGTAAGTCTGTCCCCTTTATCTCCTTCTCCTTCCTGAAATCCAGAACATCCTCTGCCACAATATTCCCTGTCTTCTTATCCGTAATCTTAATAAAAGCCTTATCAATACGATCCCACGCCATGCCGTAACTGCTCTGGTAAAACCAGACCCCCTTGTATTGTAAAGGATCATTTACCTGAATGGTCTTTGTTAATACCTTCTTACCATGATCTATAACAGTCATCGTACTGAAATAATCTTTAATCATGCCGGTATCATAATAATCAATCCAGAACTTATCCATCTGTAAATAAAAATTCCCCTGAGGCACATAAACAGGTTCATGCTCATAAAATGGATAAAAACTTCTGTATCCTATGGCACTGCTTAATACTGCCCCCATGAGTATGATGAATATACTAATGTGGCTTATAATAGCGCCGAGTCTGCCTATCCTCCCTTTTGCCGCAACAATTGAAATACCTTTGGGGGTGTTCTCTGTAATTATCTTATACTTACGGCCTGAAAGCACAGATATAACCTTTGCCTTCGCATCTTCGATGTTTCCGGAATACTGTATTATTGTACTGTTCCTTAAATTCGTGACAAGATTATGGGTAAAATCAAGGTCTGCAAAACGGTAGGACTTCATTATTACCGGAACTCTCTTTGCCACACAAACAGAAAGGTTTATGGCAAGAAGTGCAAGCAGGGAGGTAAACCACCAGCTATGATAGGTATCGTTAAGCTTGAGCAGATTAATCCAGTATGCCTGCCTCTCCCCAAACTTTGCAAGATACTCTTCAGGAGAAAGCCCCTGCTCTATAACAGTCCCAATAATAGAGCCAAGCGCCAGAAGAAAGAATATTGCAACTGCCAGCTTAATTGAGGCAAAAACGTCAAATATTTTTAAAACAAACCCCTTCTGTTTAATCCGGGATCCTGTTTGATTTACTTTCACCAACTAAATATTTACCTTGGTCATTAAATTTATCATTTTTACAATCATTAAAAACAGTAGGGTTAGAATAAACCATGTCGTGCATAATTGTCAATAATAGGGAAACAGGTAATAGGTTAGGAGCAGATTAAAAAGGTAAACAAAGATTCCCTCCCCCTTGATGGGGGAGGGTTAGGGTGGGGGTGGGCATAGCAAACATAGGTAACAGATAGCAAGAAGCAAACAACAAGAATTGGCGGCTAAGGTAGATTTAGGGTTGACTTGTTTGTGACACTGTGTTTATCTGTTGAACTGCTCAAAAGAAAAAGGATCACAAAGGAAGATGAAAATGAGGCCCCCTCCCCTTAATCCCCTCCCGCAAGGGGAGGGGAGATATGAAAGATTGCCTAAGATTCCCCCTCCCTTGACGGGAGGGGGTAGGGGGAGGGTGAGCTATGGAGATTTTCGGATGAATAATCAAGAAAAGGTTACAAAGGCGGCGGCGATACTTGGAAGCACAACCCTGATAAGCAGGATATTCGGGTTTGTACGGGATATGGTTGTTGCGCGGGTATTTGGTGCAGGGATGGTGGCGGATGCATTTTTTGTTGCTTACCGTATTCCAGGACTTTTAAGAGAACTGTTTGCAGAAGGTTCAATGTCAGCGGCCTTTATACCGGTTTTCAGCGGTTACCTTCATGAGGAGGGAAAGGAAGAGGCATTGAAGGTTGCCAAATCCACTTTTACAATCCTGATTGTAGTTCTCTTGATAGTAACTGTTATAGGTATTGCCGCTGCCCCGTGGGTAGTGGCCCTTATTGCACCAGGCTTTCATGCCGCAGGTGACAAGTTTGTTCTTACAGTCCGTCTTACTCAGATAATGTTTCCCTACCTCCTCTTTGTGTCAATAGCTGCCCTGTTCATGGGCATATTGAATACACTCGGTTCGTTTGTAATACCCGGCCTTTCATCTGTGGCATTATCAATCTTAATGATCAGCGGTGTATATATCTTTGCCCCGCTCTTCAGTATCCCCATATACGGTCTTGCAATCGGTGTGTTTCTGGGCGGTATATGCCAGTTTGCACTCCAGATACCTTCCCTATGGAAAAGGGACATGAAGATGGGGTGGTATTTTAAGCCCTCCCATCCCGGCCTGATTCGGATCGGCAAGCTGATGATTCCGATGATTCTCGGTCTTTCTGTGACTCAGGTGAACATATTTGTGAACACAGTCCTTTCCTCTTATCTGGATGAGGGGAGTGTTGCATATCTCTACTATGGGATAAGGCTTATCCATTTTCCGCTCGGTATATTCGGGGTGGCAATGTCGTCAGCGATCCTTCCTACGCTTTCTGCTTCTGCTGTTAAGAAGGATTATGCAGAGGTACGGAATACCTATTCCTTTGCAGCAAGACTCCTGTTATTTATAACCCTGCCCGCCATGGTCGGGCTGATAGTATTGAGAATCCCTATTGTAAGTGTCTTGTTTCAATCGAGGGCATTTGATTTTACTGCTACACTCGGAACAGCAGATGCACTGTTGTATTATTCAATCGGCCTGTGGGCATTTGCAGGTACAAGGGTAACTGCCCAGGTCTTCTACTCCCTGCAGGACACAAAGACACCGGTCAAGGCAGGTGTAATTGCGGTGATAGTAAATATAGCACTCTCCATTGCCCTTATGAAACCGTTAAGGCACGGCGGACTGGCTCTGGCAACATCTGTTGCAGCGATGGTAAATTTATCATTCCTGATCTATGCACTAAGAAAGAAGCTCGGCAGGATAAATCTTAGGGAGATAATAGGTTCGATGAAAACAGTGATACCTGCCAACATACTAATGGGCATAGTGGGATGGTTAATTACCCGCGGGAATATCTGGGGAACAAACGGCAATCTTCTACTGAAGACAGGCATACTCATCGCCGGTATAGTTTTGAGTACATTGGCTTATATTGCTGTACTTCATGTATCTAAAAATAAAGAGCTGCAGTTTTTGTGGGGGATGTTGAAAAGTAAGCGGTAAGCAGTTAACAGTAAGCAGAAGTAAGAGGCAAGAAGTTGGAAGCAAGATTGCTATGAAAATCCCCCTTTTTCAAAGGGGGTCTGGGGGGATTTGAAGCGGTGATTTTCGGATGAACTTTCATGAGCGTGTCGCTCATAAAGGGGGATGAAAATGGATGGGACAAGAATGTCCCACCTATCCATAATATATATCTGGATAGGCGGGGTTTTCTTACCCCGCCGGAAGGATTTTCGGATGAAACAATGACAAGACAAGCTTCTGTACCAGACTTATTTCCAGAAGTTAAAAACGCTACGCTGGAACAGTTGATGATGCGTTTTCCGGATGAATGGAAACAGACCGGTGAGGCTATGGTGGCTGCATTGGAAAGCGGCCGCATTGAAGATGCTGTCCGGTTTCTGGAACGCTATCACGCAGAGGCCATGGCATGGCAGGAGCGGGTGCTTCGTGGTGGAGGCAATCCTCACGTTGAGCGTGAAGCACTGCCATACGTGGTGCGCGCACAGATGGCCAAACTTGCGTTGGAAAAGATCGCCATAGTGGCTGCGACCGGGCAGAAGGTTGGGACAGTCAGGCTGGGGCTGTGGAGCGGATGGATTGTGCAACGACTGCTTTTTGAGAGCGGCCTGCGGCGTAAACCCGTGTCTCTGACATCTTTCAAGCTGTGGTGGCCGATTGTGTTTGACCGGCGGTTAGTGATGCCGCTGGTTCAGCCCCGGGGAATCTGGTGCTTCTACTCACAGAAGTTGGTGCACGCCCTGGCCGGGCTCATTGGCACACGCCCGTGCGTGGAACTCGCTGCAGGTGATGGAACGCTTGCCCGCTTTTTACGCGATGCAGGTACGCAGGTAACAGCAACAGATGACCGCTCATGGAGGCACGTGATGGAATATCCCCCTGATGTGGAATGCCTTGATGCACTGGAGGCACTGAGGCGGTTCACGCCTCGTGCCGTTGTATGCTCTTGGCCGCCGCCCGGCAACCGTTTTGAGCGAGCTGTGTTTTTACAGAAACAGGTGGAAATCTACATAGTGATTCTATCTCGTCACAGGTTTGCATCCGGAGCGTGGAACGCTTACAAAGAACAGCAGACGTTTGACATGGCAGATGACCCGGAGTTGAGCCGTTTGGTGCTGCCGCCGGAAATTGACCCTGCGGTGCTGGTGTTCCGCCGCCGGTCCTGATAAACCTATATATACGCCTGAAGGTGTTGAGTCTGGCAGTATACTAAATCAGATGAGTTAATATGTAAGAACAAAAAAGCGATGTCAAAGAAGATAAATAATAGTTTTGATTTTTGTATTTTGCAGTGTTATGGTAATGTTCATGATTGTCCCGGATTAATCTTTTGGAGGTCCATAATGTCTTTTAAGTCCTCTCCCCAGATTCGTTTCATAGTATTACTTGCGGCGATAATATATGCGGGTGAATTTGCAATTATGCTGCTGTTCTCTCTAATTCCTCCCTTGCCCCCCCTTATCACGGCAATAATAGATGCCTCCTCCCTTATACTTATAACAGCACCCTTCCTGTACCTTTTATCCTTTCATCCAATGGTAAAGGAGATTGCCGGACGCAGGAAGTCTCAGCAGATGCTGAGTGAGAGAGAAAAACAGCTAAGTACAATTACGGAGACAGCCGGCGATGCCATTATCTGCCTTGAGTCGCCGGATATTATCAGCCTTTGGAACAGGAAGGCTGAGGAGATGTTCGGGTTTACGGCTGATGAGGCTGTAGGGAAAGAGCTGCACAAGCTGATCGTGCCCGAGAGATACCGTGAAAAATCCTACGAGGGACTTGATGAATTTTTCAAAACAGGGTTAGGGACTGTGGTCGGGAAAACCGTTGAAGTTGAAGCACTGCATAGAGACGGAGGCGAGTTTCCCATTGAACTCTCTGTCTCTGCAATGAAGATAGGGGATAAGTGGCAGACTACAGGTATTGTCAGGGATATTACAGACCGGAAAAAGGGGGCGGCTGAGATCAAGAGGCAGAGTGACGATTTGAGGAGAATCAACGATGAGCTGTCTATGCTTTACAAGGTCTCCATGGCAATAAGCCGGACAATAGACCTGCACAAACTCCTGTATGATATTCTATATACAATACTGGGCATTGAGATGTTCAATGTTGAACGGAGGGGCGGGATATTTGTAGTTGAGGAAGGGCGTATGAACCTTATATCACAGGTGGGGTTTAGTGATGAGTTTATAAACCTGCATAAAGGCATGAGGGTGGGAGATTGTCTCTGTGGTCTTGCGGCAATGACCGGGGAGATTGTTGTATCAACGAAGGCTGATGACGACCCTCGCCATACGATTCATTATGCTGACATGACAGATCACGGACATGTTGTCGTACCGTTGAAGGCGGCGGAGAAAGTTGTAGGTGTACTATGTCTTTATACACCTGAAGGTGTAGAGTTAAGCAGAAGAAGCATTGAGACACTCATGTCCATAGGCGGTCAGATAGGCGTAGCTATTGAAAACTCAAGACTCTATGAAGAGACTAAGGCACTTGCACTCCACGATTCCCTGACCGGTCTTGCAAACAGGCGATATATGGAGATATTCCTTGAGAGGGGGTTCAATGAGGCAAGGAGATATAACAGGATGTTCTCTGTCATACTTCTGGACATAGATTATTTCAAGAAATATAACGACGAATATGGCCATCCTGCAGGGGATGTACTCCTTGCGAGGATTGCAAAGATAATCTCGGAAGGGGTCAGGGATGTTGACCTCGCAGCGAGGTACGGCGGGGAGGAGTTTATCGTCCTGCTCCCGGAGGTGGATTATTCACAGGTACACGTTGTAGCTGAAAGGCTCAGGATGTCGGTTGCAGGAAATTCCAACGTTACAATAAGCCTCGGCGTATCTTCTTATACCCCTGAGATGCAGGCAAAAGAAGAGTTGATCTCTGTCGCTGACACCGCCCTCTATCAGGCCAAACAAAAGGGGAGGAACAGGGTTGAGTTGGGAAATAATATCAGGCATTAATTATTGGTTCATCCGAAAATCAACCCCATCCCCACCCTACCCCTCCCCTTGAAGGGGAGGGAATCAACATAGCCCCCTCTCCCTCAGGGAGAGGGTCCGGGTGAGGGTGGGGTTTTCATTGCCCTTTGTGAACCCTGGTTCATGTGGGTTCATCCGAAAACCCTCTCCGGCGGGGTAAGAAAACCCCGCCTATCCATTTCTACGAGGATAGGCGGGACATTCTTGTCCCGCTGCTTTTCATGGCCAATAGAAGGGATTAAGATGCGGCTAGCTGAATGGGTACGCTATGTAGCCGGGTACAACTTTATACGGCCTGTATGAAAGCTTTGCATTGCGAAGATTGGTCAGACCGGAATCACCAAGGGTATTGATGAACGTGTAGTCTGAAAGTTCCCGGCATAATTCCCTGAAGATAAACTGGGATAGTCCTTTAATTTCAGGATTCGTAATCTCCATCAGTATATAGAAGACATCGCCCCTCCTGAAACCGAATGTGTATCCTTCTATCCTCTCATCTATTTGCACTACACGGCCGGTTAATGAGAGGGACTCATAATTCGTTATTGCCTGCTTGTGCGAATATGATGCATCCTCAAGCAGTGCCTGATACAGGAAAAGGTCGTCATTAGGTTTCCTTCCTCTATCCTTTTTCCATCGCTCAAATAACCTCATACACTCTTCTACATGGGCGGACTGAAATTCTACAAAACTGTATGTATAATTTTTTACAAAATAATTATACATTGCCCTTTTGGATTTGAAGGGATTACCTTTGAGGGTTACCAGTTCTTCACGCAGGTAAACGTATTCCGGTTCTCCTGCATTGAGATTATAGCCCATAGACAAGAAGGCTTCTTTCATGGATTCATCAATATTTTCTATCCGGGAAACAGCAGGGTTATTGTTGATTCTGTGCATAATTGAAAAGAGTTTGGAGATTGTTTGCGCATAGTGTTCATCCGGAAATAACCCCATCCCCACCCTAACCCTCCCCTTGAAGGGGAGGGAATTTTGAAACTCCCCCTGCCCCCATCCCAACTTTTCAATTTGGAGAGTGGGAATGATCGAAGGTGGAATGGGCATGTAGATATAATCACCGTACACTGCAAACAGGCAGAAGTAGTTATCAATAATCCCCCAGTAAAATTGGAAAATATCCCTCCAGATGTAGTGGGTAGTGAATGTATAAGAAGATAGGATGGAATCAACGGTGTTGAGTATGTTGTCAATAAAGGGTTTGTCCGACAGCAAGAGGGGTTTTAATCCGAATTGACTTAAGGGTAAATCCATTTAAAGAAGGTCTGAGAGTTTTTTCAACATAATTAAAGAAATCACGTCATCCTGAAAAGGGCCTATGAGGTCTCTGTTTTCAGAGATAATTTCAATAAGGGGAGAGGACTCAATAGCATTTGCAATGTCACTCGCAGCGGCCGTGAAAATATTCGCACCTATATTTTCTCTTACATAAGGACACTTTGTATCAACCCCAATTACCACGTTTTCTCCTGACTCATCCCGCATTAAAGCATAAGGATATAATTCGCAGTCAAAGGGGCGGACATTATATATCAGGCAATGTGCAGTCGGCAGATCAAAGGCCGGGCATATATATGCTTCGCCTCCGGCTATCAATGTAATCTTGCAGCCTGATTTATTCGGAAATAACCCCATCCCCACCCTATCCCTCCCCTTGAAGGGGAGGGAATTTTTTGATTCTTCCTGACCTACTCCAGCCAAGGGAGGGGGAAATACCCTATTAATCTCTTCAGCAGTAAAATAAGGTGCAAGAAAGCTGGTACTCTCAGGAAACCTGCAGCATACATCACACTTGAAACACCAATCAGGAGGGACGATTTGTATGATTTTAAACTGTTCACTGTTCATCCAGAAATCTTTCCGGCGGGGTTAGAAAACCCCGCCTATCCGGATTATAAATTACTGTCGTTTATTCCATTCCATCATGCTTTAACAGTTTTGCAAACAGGAGGGAATTTTCTATTGCAATACCTATGTGACTTCCAATAGACTGAAGCATCTCTTCTTCTCTTGAGGTAAGTGCCCTTATATTTTTATACAGAAGGAACATTATTGCCAGAACCTTATCCTTTGACTTTAAGGGTATCCCCACAATCGCAAGGCAATCATCCTCAGGTATGGCCATCCCCTCAGTGCGTTCATCTACAGTAAGGTTTTCAGATGACCATAATTTCCCGCTCCCGATTACCCTGTCACCTATAAACTCAAATAACTCAGACATCTTCTGTTCTTTGTCTTTATTTAAAGTTACCCCCTGAGCAGCCACAATTGCAAAACTCCTCTTCTTGTTATCAAGCATCCATATCAGGCCGGAGTCCCCCTTCATTACCTCAATCATGGTTGTAAGGGATGCAGAAAATGTCTTGTCAAGGTCAAGCGACTGGTTCAAGGCAGTCACCATTGAATAGAGTATTGATATCTCTTCATTCCTCTGCTCAAGCTCTCTTGTCCTGTCTTTTACCATCTCCTCCAGCTTTATATAGAACAGCTTCATCTTTGATGCCATATCATTAAACTTCTTTGCCAGGTCTTCTATCTCATCTCCTGTATTAACCTTTATCCTGTAATCAAGGTCGCCTGCACCGATAAGGTCAGCCCCCTTTTGTAACTCTTTAACAGGGCCTACTATCTTCCCTGCATTTATGTACCCAAGAATAACGATCAGTCCTGCACCTATCAGACCGGCAATCGCTATTTTTACAAGCAGGGACAGTACCGGCATAAACGTCTCACTCTGATTCTGGCTTGTAAACACATACCAGCGTTTGCCGTTAAGGTTTTCCTTGCCGAGTGTGTAGGTAATCTTTACCGGTGCAAAACCTACAATTGATTGTTTACCTGGGAAATGGACATCAGATCTGGTGACAACCCATCCTGATTGTTCTTTTGATATATCCTCTAATAGACTCTTCTCAATCTTATGGTCTTTTGCCGGAGATACAGGGCAAAACAACACATCCCCTTCAGAATTGGCAATCATTACATGGTCTGTCTTACCGACCTTTGCCGCGGTTATTGCCTTAAAAAACATGTCCACATTATGCGACGTCAGTATGATGCCGATTGCCTTGCCGCCCTTCATAACAGGAACAGCAATATCAAAGGCCCTTGTCCCTAACTCCTCACTATCATAAATATCACTTACATAAATATTTCCAACTCCATTATTATAGGCATCCTTCCACCACTTCTGATCCCCATAATAGTAATGTTTGGTTTTTGAGGTAGACGCAACAACAGCCCCCCGCTCATTTGTAACGAGGATTAGGTTATGAATCCCCTGCTCACTGCTTCTTATAAATTCTTTAAGATAGTCTGTGGCCCTGTTGTTCAGGACTTCAAACAGGTATGCATTCACACCGACAGCGCCTGTCCATCTATCCTCAATCTCACGAACCCTTTTATGAATCTCCTCCGGTGATTGTCCTTCATAAACAGCGTTTGAATCTTCAACAGGGGAAAGGATACTCTGAGCAGATGCAAGCAGTTTTGATTCTTCTATATGATGTTCTATTGAAAGGTCTATATTACTGCTGACGGTCTCAGCAAGCTCACGAAATGTACTGCCTATGGTCTCCTTCAGAGCAGATTTGCCTGAAAAATATACAAGGCCGATTACCATCAGTATGGCAATAAAGCTTACAGCAAGGGTTGATAATACCAACCTCTTCTGGAGACCGGAGACTATATGAAGCTGATCCAATAATTTCAAATTATCTGACCTTATATTATCTGACTTTTCCTGAGGACATGACCCTTTCTGTAAAGGCCTTGTCGTTCAACCCCTTATCTATCTCCACATCACTAATGCTAAGGATTGTCTTTACACCTGTCTTAACATTTGTAATAACCACCTTTTCCCATATACTTGCATCTTTAACCTTTTTCCAGTTGATCATCTGGGTCTTTAACAATGTCCCATCTTCAGAATAATAATCAACACGCTCTTTAAGGAAGTCATTCTTCTTTATCCATCTGACAACCTTTCCGTAATTGTAATTGGGATTCTTCTCTTTTGGTGTGCTCTCTATTACATAATACTGCTGATTCTCTATCGTCTCTTCACGCAGTAGTTTATGCTTATCCAAGGTTGCATCCCTGCGCACCATGTCGGCAGGCTTCAGGTTTGAACCGCTGAATATCTCATCAGGGTGTTCAGGAAGCTTCTGTACTTTTCTAAGTATAGGAAGATAAATCCACATGTCCTCCGGCTTGTGAGATGTTGCCTTGTACGTCCAGACCATAAAAGCAGTGCCTTTTGTGTCGGGCGGATACTCATGAAAAACAAGCACCTTGGAATCCACTGACGGGTCATCGTGATAGTCTTTCCAGTACCTCCTCAAAACCACCTTCCTCTCATCTCCGCCTGTTTCCCTTATGGTAAATGTCAGTTTGGACTGATGGTCCTGCCCTGCATTCACATCCTCAGCCTTTCCCACAATCTGCTCCGGTGTCATCTCTCCGTACCCATTTGCCGGAATAAGACTAGCCAATACAAACAAACCGATAACCCACAAACCTGCAATCAGACTGCGCCTTCTGTTTACTCTGTTAATAAGCACTGACAACCTGTTTTCTTTTAACACTGATTATTTCTCCTTTCTGAAAATCCCTTTTTAAAAAGTTGATGTATTGTACCCTAATATTTTCCTATTTACAATAACCTGTCCCCTTTACTTATCAATAAGATATCTTTCCATGAAATTTCATTTCCCGTTGTAAATTCGGCTGCTGATAAATTAAGATTAACCGGATAATTAAACTTTCTCATTTCACCCATTATCTCATCAGATACTTCCTTCCATTTTCCTGAACAGCCTATTGCCCTGACCTTACCTTTAGTATCCTTTATAAGTACTATTTTCACAACATCTCTAACCACCCCCCCTATCCCCCCCTTACTAAGGGGGGGTGAGGGGGGGTGGTTTTCCTCTCTTCTTAATAGTTCTTCAAGCAAGTTCTGCAACCGGCTGTCAAGGGTAGTATAAATCTCAAGCCCGACATCATAGAGGAGATTTCTCCCGACTGTATCAGACAGATACTCTTCCATTAATCCTGCATAACATGATAAACCGTCTTTTTCATCATCACCGTTGTCCAATCTAATATTGTTATACTGTTTCTTTTTTTTATCCAACCGCAGGATAATGGGCAGATTTAGAGAACTTTCATACTCCTCCTTAGTAATCAGCCTGTGCCTGAGCATAAGCGTCAGAACAAGCTGCTGCCTTTTTACTACCTTATCAAGATTTTTATATGGATTATATAACGCAGGATTCCTGAGCATTGCTATAAGAAAGGCGGAATCAGCAGGAGTCAGCTCTGCCGCAGGTTTATCAAGATAGAATCGGGATGCGAGTTCAACACCATATATACCATAACCCCACCCTGCCTCGTTTAAGTAGATCTCAAGGATCCTTTCCTTAGGTAGTAGTGACTCTATCTTCCTCGCAAGAATATACTCTTTAATCTTTCGTGTAATGGTCTTCTCTCTTGTAAGATATACATTCTTTGCAACCTGCTGTGTAATCGTACTCCCGCCCCTTACAAACCGCCACACACGCAGATTCTCCTTAACAGACTCCCATGTCTGACGGTAATCTATACCTGCATGTTTAAAGAAATACGGGTCTTCAGTTGCAACTATCGCCTTTTTCAGATTGTCGGGCATATCAGAGAAGGAAATCCATATCTGACTCTTATTTTCCTTTAGAGAGGCCATCCGGACACCGTCTTTATCATAAATAACTGTAACTGCATTATGCGTAAAATCAGTTATCGCCCGATCATCCGGAATTTGACGTGAAAGGCTGTTCACCCATAGAATCGAGCCTGCAATGATTATCAGCACAACAAGGGCTGTAACCAATAAAACCCAGTATGAAATCTTTTTTAACCATGTCAGTATATGGGTCAGCATGTGGAAAATATAGTTTATAGGTTCATACAGCCGTGATAAGATTCAGGAAGGTCTTCTGCCTTTCTATTTATCCGCTTGCCGATATTATGCAATGATATTGCAAAATTGTCCAGACTCAATTAGTCATTTCTAAAAACCAATCTTTGACATTATCAAGTCTTTTATAGTATTTTAGTTTCCTGTTATGAAAACTGCTTTTATATATTCGCCTAAGTTCAGTATATTCGACTATGGGCCAAGTCACCCAATGAAGACTATGAGGTTGAAGTTGTGTTATAACCTGCTGGAGGAGTATGGGGTTTTTAAGAATCCTGATGTGCGTCTGATTGAACCTTCGCCGGCAACGAGGGAAGAGATACTCTTGTTTCATGATGAAGGGTATATAAACTCCCTTATGAATATGGAGCAGTTGGACGGCCACCCTGATCTGGAATATAACATAGGGACAGCGGATAACCCTGCGTTCAGGGGTGTGTATGAATGGTCATCGTTAGTTACCGGCGCCTCAATCCAGGCTGTCAGGATGGTTTGTAAGGGAGAGGCGGACATTGCCTTTAATATTGGCGGAGGACTGCACCATGCAATGCCGTCAAAGGCATCCGGTTTCTGTTACATAAATGACGCTGCAGTTGCAATCCATGACCTGATAAAAAATGGAAAGAGGGTTGCCTACATTGATATTGATGCACATCATGGTGACGGGGTTCAGCACGCATTCTATAATACTGACAAGGTACTGACGATCTCCATGCATGAAAGCGGAGAATTCCTTTTTCCTAATACCGGATTTGTTGAAGAGATTGGTACAGGGGCAGGCACCGGATATTCTGTAAATTTACCTCTCTACCCCGGAACAGGTGATGATGTGTTTGTATGGGGATTTGAACAGATTGTACCCCCTCTGATTGAGGCTTATAAACCTGATGTTATTGTGACCCAGCTCGGTGTTGATAATATGGAGACAGACCCCCTCACCCATCTCGGCCTTACAACAGAAGGCTTCTGCAGGATGATTGAAAGGATGAAATCATTCAGACTGCCGTGGGCAGCATTGGGCGGAGGGGGCTACGACATTACAAATGTGGCAAGGTCGTGGGCGCTTGCATTCGGGATAATGTGCGGAGTAGAACTGCCGGAGGCTATCCCTAAGGGGAGTATGCGGGTATTCGAGATGTTCGGATATGAGGGTGCGTCATTACGGGATAAAGATATACAAAAACGCGGGGATGAAACCACAAGGAAGTGGGCAGAGGAAAAGGTAAAACATATCCACGAAAAGATATTTCCTCTCCACGGGATTTAGTCTGGAACTTTCATGACACTATGTCACACAGGCAGATAAAAATAGCCCCGCAAATTAATAACTGTCATCCCCGAATGTTTCTATCGGGGATATAGTGTTAATAAAGAAAGATTCCCGCTTAAGACATGCGGGAATGACAGAAAAGGATTTTCGGGTGAACCACCATGAGCGGGGCGCTCACAAAGGGCCATGAAAATCAGCGGGACAAGAAAGTCCCGCCTATCCTCGTAGAAATGGATAGGCGGGGTTTTCTTACCCCGCCGGAGGGATTTTCGGATGAACCCAGATGAACCGGGGATTCACAAATGACAATGAAAACCCCACCCTCACCCGGACACTCTCCCTGAGGGAGAGGGTGCTTAGTTTATTCCCTCCCCGACACTGAATGGGGGAGGGTTAGGGAGGGGATGGGGTTTATTTTCGGATGAAAAGGTTTTTATTTCGTTTAATAATACTACTCTCTTTTCTCTCTGTTATTACCCCCCATATTTTAAATCATGCCTCAGCCTCTGACATCCCTTCGCAGATACTCAACCTACCTGTTGAAGGCTCTCCTTCAATGGTGTCTTTTGAAAAGGGTAAGATGCTTTATAATATAATGGCATGGGCTGATGCAGTCACGGCATTTTCAGGTATGGACGGCAGTTCAATTCAGGAGATACCTCAGGAGATTATTGACGAATCAAATTATTTAATGGCAAACAGCCTGTTAAAGACCGGGAAATTTCCAGAGGCAAAGAATTCAATAGAAAAGGTCCAGTCTAAGAGTAAATTCTATTATAAGGCATTATACACTAAGGCTTTAATAAGCATTAACACAGACAAATATAACGAAGCCGCAGAATCTCTTGAACAGATAATAAAAAATATCCCCGACAGTAAAACCGCAAAGCTGACAGAGAACCCTGAGGTAAAAGACCTTGGAGAAAGGACGCATCTTTTACTGGGATTTATTTACATGAATCAGGCTAATCATTCAGAGGCAGGAAGACACTTTGCCCTCATCCCTGAAGACAGCCCTTTATATTCACAGGCTCTGTATGGTTCGGGATGGGCTTATGCAAATATGGGTAGATGGGTAAGGACTGTAATCTTTTGGGAAGAGCTTGCCGTTGCCTCTCCTGACAGCCCTTATGCACGGGAGGTGATGCCGTACATCGGTCATGCATACACTACCTTAAGCGCCTACGGCAAGGCTTTGGAACAGAATGGCAATGCCATAAAATTTTATGAGGATTTATTGAAGAGGGTTCAGGTTATAGAAAACGATATCCCGAATCAGGATACCGGCAGGCTGAAACACACTGTGGAAATAACCGGAAATGATGACCTGATTGAGAAACTCAACCTTTATAATGGCCTTGTATCTATGGAAGAAACTATTACTGATATTAAAAACATTATTTCTTCCGACACAGGGCCGCTTATCAGCGATTCCCAAACCTTGAGAAAAGAGATTCTTGATACAATCAAAGAGGACGCGGGTAAGGATATTAAGGCATTAAAATTAAAATTATTGGAGGAGTCGGCAAAGACCTCGTTGGAAATGGCCCGCAATCTCCATCTGGAGGGCGGCGGCCGCATAAATAACGAAATGAACTTTAATCTCCCATGAAAAAGTTTTTACTATTACTCTCAATCCTCATGCTTGTTTCCTGTGCCGGTAACAACTCAGAAATAAAGAGAGATGATGAGGTCAGGTCTGCTACTGAGGCTATACTGACATTTCAGGACATGCCTCAGGAAAAGGCACTGGAGTATCGCTGGAGGTCATTAAGGGTTTATGAGGACTTTATAAGAGTTCACAAAGACTTCAGAAGTAAACTAATGGCAGACAGCATGGAACAACTTGCAGATATCTATATGGAGATTGAGGAAAACACATATCTCAGGTATAAGAAGAGATTCGATCATTCCAAATCACGGCAGATATATGAAGCTATTTTGAATGCATATCCGGACCGGCCTGAAAACGAAAATATACTATACCATCTTGCACGGGGTTATATGGAAGAAGGCAACCGGGAACGCTCTATTATATTCCTCGAAAGGATCACAAAAGAATTTCCAAACGGCATGTATAGCCATGAGGCAAACTTCAGGCTCGGAGAATACTACTTTGAGAATAATCAGATGCCTAAGGCAATACACTACTATAAACAGGTCATGAAGATTGATGACTTTAATCTCTATGACAAGTCACTCTATAAACTCGGGTGGGCACACTTCATTACCAAAGACTATGAAGAGGCCGCCGACAGGTTCATGCTGCTGCTGGACAGAAAAGGCGTCAGGCTTACACCTGAAGGAAAGGAAGAGATACATAACATATCTATTGTGGAACGGGACCTGATAAATGATGCCATAAAGACACTTGTTCTTGTATTTGAATATATAGGTGAACCTGCCAGATTAGCCAATTACTTTAAGGTAAGGGGTATACAGACCTTTGAGCCTTATGTCTATCGTAAGCTTGGGGATATATATATCGAAAGCGGCAGATTCAGGGAGGCAGCGGATATTTATGATGCGTTTGTAAATACAAATCCATTGCATGAAGATGCGCCGGTATTTCAGTATAAGATTATTGAGGCATACACAAAGGGGAACATGATAGACCTTGCATATAATGCGAGGGTAAAGTTTGTAGAATCTTACATGGAGGACAGCCTCTGGTTTAAGTCAAATAAAAGGGGTGCACAGAAACGGGTAAAAGAACTCGTTGACCTGAACAAGACCCTTGTAAAGAGTGATATGTACCAGCTCGCAAAATACCACTACTCCAATGCACACTCAACAAAAAAGGAAAAGGATTATAAGGAGGCCATCCTGTGGATACGCAGGTTTATTGACATATTCCCTCAGGAGCCTGAGTCTGCAACACTCAGGAACATGCTGATAGAGACAAACTTCCTCCTTGCTGAGATCTATTTTGAACTGAAAGACTATGACAAGGCCGCAGAAGAGTATGAGAAGGTTGCGTACAAATATCAGCAGTCAGACTACACCGGAGAGGCGAGCTACAGGGTTCTCCTCGCTTTGGAAAAAATCGCAAGGCCGGGCGGTAAGGTCAGGAGTGATAATACCTTTGCACTCAGATTTGCAGAGTCATGTAAAAAGTTTGTGGACAGATTTCCAAAGGACAAGAGGGTTCCGGAGGTCTTGCTGAATAGTGCAGAGACATACTTTATGGTCGGAAAATTTGAAGAGGCACGGGCCATGGCAAAACCTGTGACAGAGCATCCCCTTTCTTCGCAAAAGGAAAGATATATGGCACAGCGGTATATTGCTGAAAGTTTCCTTAAAGAACAGGTCTACAACAAGAGTGAGGATGAGATTAAGAAGGCCATCGCCTTAATCCCTGAAAGTGATAAACAGGACCTACCGCTTCTTGAAAGGGCGCTCGCAGGGTCATTGTATAAGCAGGCAGAGGATATTAAAGCAAAAGATAAGAAGTTTGAGGCAGCAGAGGCTTATGAGAGGGTATATAAGACAGTGCCTAATTCAGATATTGCGCCTGTTGCACTCTTAGATGCAGGTGTTTTATTCGAAGATGCATCTCAAATCGGAAGGGCCGTAAACAGTTATCAGGTACTTGTCAATAAATACCCTGAGTCGCGTTACTCCTTTGATGCAGCAAACCGGTGGGGGGAGTTGATGGAAGGTTATAAAGACTATACTGAAGCGGCGAAGATTTATGAAAAGGCTTCCGCTATAACGCCTGATGAGGCCAAAAAAGAAGAGATGCTTTTCAGGTCTGTTCAGATGTATGAAAAAACAGGCAACCAGGAAGGTTATAATAAACAATATAAAAAATTTGAAGAGACATTCCCGAAAAGTACAAAGACGATTGAACTTACCTTTAAGATGGCGTCTGCAAAGGGTGCGGCAAAGGATTTAATCTCTGAGAAGGAACTATATGATAAGGTAATCGCCTTACACAAAAAACTTGGGGCATCTGCTACAATAGAGGCCACTGAATTTGCGGCAAAGGCACAGGTTGTTCTTACTGATTCTAAAAAGGCATCTTTTGAAGATCTGAAACTCATAAGCCCATTGGAAGAAAATCTGAAAAAGAAGCAGGTTCTCCTGAAAGAGGCCCTTGCCGGTTACACTGCTGCTGCAAAATACAGGATAGGTGATGTTACAACAGAGGCAGTCTATAAGATGGGTGAGATGCTTGAACATATCAAAGAGGCAATCCTGAATTCTGAAAAACCGGCAGAACTGACGACTGAACAACTTGAAGAGTATGATATTATGCTTGAGGAGCAGGCGTCACCGTTTGAAGAAAAGGCCATAAGCACTTACGAGGGAAATGTCCGCAAGACCACAGAAGAGGGCATATACAATGAGTGGAGCAAAAAGAGTTATGAAAGGCTTTCAAAGTTATTACCGGCAAGGTACAAAAGGGTTGAGGCCGGAGAAAGGTTCACAGGTGATATAAATTCTCCTGTTGCTGAAGACCCTGTTGTATACAACAGCAGGGGACTAACTTACTTGGACAACGGGGAGTTTAAAAAGGCAGAAACGGATTTCCTTAAGAGCCTGTCAATAAAACACGATTTCAGCGATGCACTCTTAAACCTCGGTATACTAACCGAGTTATATCTCGGAAAACCGGCAGAGGCTTTAAAAAACTACAAAGAATATGTAAAATCAGGCGGTAAGAGAGAGGATGTAGCGGTATGGATAAATGTGCTGGAAAAGAGGGTGGGGATGAAAATAGGAGGCAGTGAGCAGAAGCAAGAAGGAAGAAGCAAGAAGTAAGAAGGAAGATAAAGGTTGAGATTGAGATTAAGATTGATTTCGCGGCTTTTGGGGTAGGCGAATTCTCCTAATTCCCTCACCCGGATCCTCTCCCTGAGGGGGAGGGTGCTTAGTTTATTCCCTCCCCTTCAAGGGGAGGGTTAGGGTGGGGATGGGGTTTATTTTCGAATGAAGGAAGGTTATAGTACATGCATATCATTGCCATAGACGGCCCTGTCGGGAGCGGCAAGAGTACTATTGCGAGACTAGTTGCCAAGACGGCTGGATTTGCATATCTTGATACAGGCGCAATGTACAGGGCCATAGGGTGGAAGGTATATTCACGGAATCCCCCTCCCCTTAATCCCCTCCCGCGAGGGGAGGGGAAGCCATGGGCATTTTCGGATGAATCATTTGACAAAATATGTGCTACCATCCAACTTGATATGGAACTGGTAGATGGTCATCTTAGGGTAATAGTTGACGGTAAGGATATCTCAGAAGAAATAAGGACACCGGAGATCAGCAGGATGGCGTCTGCTGTGTCTGTTTTTGCCTCTGTAAGAAAATATCTTGTAAGAATGCAGAGGGAGATCGGGCTTAGCTGGGCTAAAAAATATGGCGGCGTTGTTGTAGAAGGAAGAGACATCGGGACTGTAGTTTTTCCTGATACCCCCTTTAAATTCTATCTTGATGCGGATATTAATGAGCGTGGAAAGAGAAGATGGAAGGAATTGCAGGATAAGGGAGCCAATGTTACGCTGGAGGAAACTGTCAAAGAGGTAATCAGCAGGGATGAAAATGATAAGAACAGGGAGATTGACCCTTTAAGAAGAGCGAAAGACGCAATAGTTATAGATACCACTGGACTTTCAATTGAAGAAGTTGTAGAAAAAATCCTGAGTATTATAAATCAAAAATCCAATCCTTAATAACATAATGTTCTATTCATTTGTCTGCTTTCTCATCGGTTTATTTGCACGCACTATATTCAGGATACGTATCATAGGATGGGAGAATATTCCCAGGACAGGCGGAGTAATTATAGCAGCCAACCACCTGAGCTATTTAGATATTCCACTGCTTGGATACAGTATAGGGCGGGACGCTGATTTTATGGGGAAAAAGGAGCTTTTCAGCATCCCTTTGATAGGTACATTGTTCCGTATGCTTGGAGGATTTCCTGTTGACAGGGAAAAGTTAGACAGGACAGCATTGAGGGAGGCGATTAAGAGGCTTAAAATGGGAAAGGTGTTGGTGATATACCCGGAAGGTACAAGGAGTATTGATGGAATGCTTCAGCCTGGTAAATCAGGAGTCGGGTTGATAGTCAGGATGAGTGGTTATAAAGTAATTCCAACGGCCATCATAGGAACGGATAAGGCATTGCCTCCTGGAAGATGGATGATAAGACCGGCCGTGGTAACGATTAAATTCGGCATGCCCATTGATTTCAGCAGTATGATAGAAGATAAAAGAGATATAGAGAAGATAACAAATGTTATCATGGAAAATATAAGAACCTTGCTGGATCCAAAAATACTACTATGAATTTTTCTCTAAATATGTTAGATTAACAAAAAAAATTTGGAGGTGGTTAATTTATGACGGGTAAACCGGTGCAAAACAATAAGGTTTCTTCCGAGGAGTTGGCGCAACTTTACGAGGAATCATTTAAAAGAATTGAGGAAGGGGGTATCGTCAGGGGACAGATAATAGGCGTCTTCCCTAACGGTGTCGTAGTAGATGTAGGGTACAAATCAGAAGGCACTATACCCATTGCAGAGTTCTCTTCTGAAGAGCTAAAGGCAGTAAAGCCTGGAGACAACATAGAGGTATTTATAGAAGAGAGAGAGGATGCAGAAGGGAATATACTCTTATCCAAGGAAAAGGCTGACAGGCGAAAGATCTGGGAGAAGATGGATGAGTTGTTTAAACTCGGGAAGCCTGTTACCGGAAAGATTGTCGGTAAGGTAAAGGGCGGTTTAAATGTAGACATAGGTATCAAGGCATTTTTACCCGGGTCACAGATAGATGTCAGGCCTATTAAAGACCTTGACAGGATGGTTGGGCAGACATGCAATGTCAAGATTATCAAGATGGATCAGAAACGCGGCAATGTGGTTGTATCAAGGCGTGCCACAATTGAAGAGCAGATAAAGAAGATGCGCGAGCAGACCCTTGATGCACTCGAAGAAGGACAATTGCTGGAAGGGTATGTTAAAAATATTACTGATTACGGGGTATTCGTAGACCTTGGCGGGATAGATGGACTTCTGCACATTACAGATATTTCATGGGGCCGGATAGGGCATCCTTCAGAGGTGTTTAAGGTTGGAGAAAAGGTTTCTGTTAAAGTCCTGAAGTATGACCAGGATACAGGCCGTGTATCCCTTGGATATAAGCAGAAGACCCCTGACCCATGGCTAACGGTTGAAAATAAATACCCTATCAATTCAAGGCTTCATGGAAAGATTGTCAGCATAACGGATTATGGTGCATTTGTCCTGATTGAAGAAGGGGTAGAGGGGCTTATTCATATATCTGACATGTCATGGAGCGGTGAGGTAAAGCATCCTTCAAGGGTAGTGTCCGTAGGGGAGACAGTAACAGCGGCGGTATTAAATATAGATAAACAGAACAGGAAAATATCACTCGGACTGAAGCAGATAGAGCCGAATCCATGGGAAGTTATTGAAACCAGGTATCAGCCCGGCACGATTATAGAAGGTAAGGTAAGGAACCTGACAGAATTCGGTGCCTTTGTCGGACTGGAAGACGGGATTGACGGCCTTATACATGTTTCTGATATGTCATGGCTGAAGCATGTAAAGCACCCCTCTGAGATTTTGAAAAAAGGGCAGAAGGTTCAGGCAATAGTCCTTAAGGTTGATAAGGAAAAACAGCGTATCTCTCTCGGGATGAAACAGGTGGCCTCTGATCCGTGGTCAAAGGAGATCCCTGAGAAATATCCTGTAGGCAGTTCTGCTAAAGGTAAGATTGTACGGATTACAGACTTCGGTATATTTGTAGAGCTTGAAGAGGGGGTAGAAGGACTGATTCATGTGAGTGAGTCAGGCGTTGAACCGCCTGTCAGGGCTGAAGATGTTATGAATATGGGTGAGGAGGTAACAGCCAAGGTAGTAAAGATTGACACTGCCGATAAAAAGATTGCCTTATCCATTAAGGAATACAATAAAGACCTCGAAAGGAAAGAGGTTGAAAAGTACATGGGAAATCAGGGAGGCGGAAATATTACATTAGGAGAGGCCGCAAGGAAGATAACGCAGGGCTGACATTAACCTGATGAGGAAAAGACATCCAATACTATTCATGTTTCTTTCTCTGTTTGGCGTGGCCATATTTATTTTTATTGTAGCGTATATTGCTACTGTAGGTTTCGGCAGTCGTTCATGGATACCGGGTGAAAAGATTGCTGTTGTAAGGATTGAAGGTGTTATCCTTGATTCCAATGAGATTATAGAAGAATTAAAAGAGTACAGTTCCAATGATTCCGTAAAGGCGATTCTCCTCCGGATTGACAGTCCCGGAGGAGCGGTTGCCCCCTCCCAGGAGATTTATCAGGAAGTAAAAAAGATCAGGGATGAAGGCAAAAAGAAGGTAGTAACCTCTATGGGTGCTGTAACTGCATCAGGCGGCTATTACATAGCAAGTGCGTCCAATAAGATCGTTGCAAATCCAGGTTCAGTTACAGGGAGTATAGGGGTTATCCTTGAGCTTGCAAATGTCAGCGGGCTTATGAAAAAGGTCGGTGTGGAAAGTGTAGTTGTAAAGAGCGGAAAGTTTAAGGATATTGGTTCAATGTTCCGTGAAATGACTAAAGAAGAGCGGGAATTGATTCAGGGTGTTATTGATGATACGCACGACCAGTTTATTGAGGCTGTTGCTGAGGGGCGCGGTATGGAAAAGGATAAGGTTATTCCCATTGCAGACGGCAGGGTCTTTACCGGCAGACAGGCACAAAAGTTAGGGCTTGTGGATGAGATAGGTAATATGCAGGAGGCAATAAAGATTACTGCAAAGATGGCCGGTATCAAGGGAAAACCTATCTTACTTGAGAAAAAGAAACGGTTCTCAATAATTGATATGATAAGAAACCAGTCAGTAATCGGCTGGATAGCAAATGGGAAAACACTTCACGGACTTTCAGGACGTGACGGCTCATTCAGCATAAAATATCTTCTGGCATATTAAATTAGGAGGGATTTAATGACAAAGACGGACCTTATTGAAAGGGTTTCAATGAAGACCACAATCCTTACGAAAAAACAGACAGAGATTGTGGTTAACATGCTATTCGATAGCATTAAAGAGGCGCTTGCAGCAGGTGATAAGATAGAGATACGCGGGTTTGGAAGCTTTAGGATTAGAGCAAGACAGAACCGCGAGGGGAGGAATCCAAAGACAGGTCAGTCTGTCGTGGTGCCCCAGAAAAAGGTCCCGTTTTTCAAGGCAGGCAAGGAATTAAAAGAGCTGGTAGATGGTCATGGCGGCCTTATTTTCCCTGAAACAGTTTAAATAAGATAGCAGTCCCCTCAATCTCTTTTGCTATGATGTATTTCAGGGTTTCCTTTGACTCATTTTCATAGCTTTTTCCCTTTGAGATAACCTCATCTATTTTAAGATGTGAAAAATTATAAAGGAAGCCATTTGACTCTATATTTTCTGTAAGTTCTTTCAGATGCTTTTCAGAACATGAGATTACCTTAATAACAGTAACCTCGCCAATCTTATTGTAACCTATTGCGATATTTATGTTGCCATGTTTATATTCAAACTCCCGGATGAATAATGCCCCTGAAAAATTTCCTTCTTTATCCTTTGAAATAAAATAGGTATAGACCCCTTCATCAGGGGAATAACCCCAGCGTTTTACGGCATCCTTAACCTGCTCTTTTTTCAATAGCTCTTTTCTTTTGACAATCTTATCATCTTTGGGCAGCATGGTCTTTAATGCCTCTTTTTCTTCCATAAAGACCTTTGTCGGACCGGCATGGCCTTTATGTGCAAAGGCATTTGTTGTGTTTAAGAGATAGCAACCAAATAAAAGCACAGTAATTAAGAAGAATCTTTTAAAAATTATTCTATACATTATTAATCTCCTTTTATTTATTCTGTAAATACCTTTCCGGTTCTCTCTCAAACTTTTCTTTACAAACCTTTGCACAGAAAAAGTAGGTATTACCTTTGTACTCTGTTTTAGCCGCAGCCTTTTCCTCAATTACTTTCATCTTGCAGACAGGGTCAATAGCCATTATGTTACCTCCTTATCTTCTGAGTGAATATGATAGTGTTCCTTGTCCATATCTCCATGTGTATGGGGATGGTCATGAAAAATATCCCCATGGGCATGCAAGTGTTCATGTATAATATATCCGTCAATGTTATAACCTAACTCAACTATTGTGTTCCTGATTTTTTCAAAACTCACCTTTCCGGATTCATACGAGACCACAACCTCAAACCTGTCTGTCTCCGGTTTCAGGGTAACTAAAATAATCCCCTGAAGACCTTTTATGGAATTACTTACAGCCTGCATACACTGTTGACAGGAGTTTGTATTTGATATTTTTATGGTTACGCTTTTTTTCATATTATAACTGCACAACAAACAAAAAAGCCACGAAGTAATCCCCCCGCTTCATGCGGGCTGGAGGCCTTCGTGGCCTTATTATAATACCGTCGCATTGTCAGCACTACAATTATCAGACTGAGAGATTATTGTCAAGAGAAAAATTATTTTTGTCATTTAATCCTATGCTCACTTTGTCAGCAAATATCAGCAGACTGAACAGTGTCCTGTCTATCTGCTGAAGCTGTCACCTCTTAACCTGGAAAAAATTTTTATGCTCCGACCACCATGTTCCTCCCCCCTTCCTTTGCCCTGTAAAGTGCATCATCAGCCTTGCTGATAAGTTTTTCAATATTCGTCTCATCTGAAGGGTAAGTTGAAACTCCCACGCTGACTGTTATGGCGCCCATCGGCTGGGTTTCCCTGAATGGGAATGGATACTCAGATATGACTTTTCTAATCCTTTCGGCAAGTGCTGTAGCAGCCTCTTTTCCGGTTTCCGGTAGAATAACTGAGAATTCCTCTCCGCCATACCTGCAGGCCAAATCCGTACTTCTGACGGTTTTCCGTATCAGATTTGCAATCCCGCTGAGAATCTCATCTCCCATAGGGTGGCCGTGTGTATCGTTATAATGTTTAAATTGGTCTACATCAAATATTAAGAGTGAAAGATTACGGTTGTATCTTTCCGCCCTCTCTATTTCGATTTTCACTCCATCAATAAAAAACCTGTGGTTGTAAAGGCCGGTGAGTCCATCAGTAATTGCAAGAAGTTTAGTTTCCTCGAAAAGTTTTGCATTCTCAAGGGCAACTGCAACGTGCTCTGCTACTGTCCTGAATAGTTCAAGGTCGTACCACTCGAACGACTGCGGCCTGTCTTTGAATGCGCACAGGAGGCCAAGGACTTTTTCCCTCCTGCCGAACGGCACTGCAATAATTGACTGAATATCAGGGCTTAATATATCCTTTTTATCCAGGCCAGGCTCATTATCAACATCCCTTATCAGCCTTGCCATTCCTGTCTGTGCAACCAGACCATAAAGGCCTTCGCCGACCCTTCTACGGAAGTCCGGCAGGCCTTCTTTTTTGAAGTCTGTAAATGACGCCGCAGAAAGCTCCTGTGTCTTATAATCAAAAAGCATAATAACAACCCTGTGAACATTCATATTGTTACTGATGTCTCCAACAAGCCTTACAAGAAGCTGTTCTGTTTCAAATGTAGTGTTCATCACCTTACTTACATTGTAAAGTGTATAAAGCTCAAATATCTTTCTGTCCAGCTCCTTTTTGGCATCTTCCAGAGAGGCGGCCATTTTGTTAAATCCATCCGCCAGTGTCTCTAATTCATCACCTGTGTTTATGGAAATCCTGTGGCTTAGTTTTCCAGTGCCGATGACACCTGCCCCTTCGTGTAGTGTAATGATAGGTCCGGTTACATGTTTTGAAAGGTAAAAGGAAAGAAACGGCACTGACGCTATGAACATAAACAATATTACACCAAAGGTAATGTAGGCAGTCTTTTCCATTGCCCTGGCCTTTTGTTCAATCTTTTTCTGGTCTTCTTCAGCAATATGATGGAACCTCCCTGCCTCTTCAATGACCTGTTCAGAGAAGGCATCCATCTTTTCCATCAAATCCCCGGCGATCTTATTTCCAACCGGCTTATCAATATACAAAAGTTCAATAGACATTTCCCCTAACCTTACAGCATCTTTGCTCACCTTATCAGAAACTGCCTCCCAATCTTTTCCCCCTTTATGCCTCTTTAATTCTTCAAGTACCGCAGATACCTGAGTTATCAGTTTATCAAAGTTGTCCCTCTCAACTATATCTCCGGTTATAAGGTAATCATTTGCCGGCATAACAAGTTTATTAATATAAAGCTGGAGGTCGCCTGTAAGCTCAAGCCTTTTTGACACTGCCTTGATTTCATTTAATGTGGTAAATACATCCCGTATTAAAAAATAGGCTATGCCTGTTGTAAGAAGATAGAGACATGTTATTAAAAGGAATGACCCCATTATCTTTTTTACTATGCCTTTTTTCATTTTATTATCATAATGACCTTTAAAGCATTTAGATCATCTATTGCCTCCTTAGGAAGGAATCCTATCCCGCCCTTGTTATTTCTAACCAAGTTTAGAATATCACTAGGGTGGACATAAGTTTTTGGAACAGGTACCCCATCCTGAAACATCTTTCTGGTCCAGTAAACCTTAAATTGTTTGGGAGTCATTATTAACATGTCTTTAAGAAATATCTCTTTTATGCCGCCCTCAGGAAATAGAAATGGGACTATCTGTATGCCGCCTTCATACCTCTTGTCTCCGAGATAGATGTCCTTGACATCTGATTTAGAGGCATTTATTAAAGGCCCGGAGGCATTAACAATCACAGCGATATCGAGGGCATAACTATAAAAGGAGAGTGGAAAAATAAATATTAACAATCCTATTATGGAGCTGATTGCTTTTTTCATTGATATGAAATCCTGAGTCCTTAATTCTGATGATAAATGGTGAGGTGTCTGAATTCTGTGTGATTACTATGTGCAATATAACAAAGCAAAGATTGGGTTGTCAATTGACTGTAATACTTTAATGGGTTAATTTGTAACCCTTCAGTGAGGCGTGGTGACACGAAAAAACTACTTGCGTTCTGGTTGCCATCTATGGTACAACATGATGAATGGAGATGGCGGTCAGATATCGTGGCAGAGAATTCGCCCATGAGGAAATAGCCGAAGTACGT